>DAOVTR010000013.1 GCA_030633015.1 Bdellovibrionales bacterium | reverse complement strand
TAAGTGATAGGCGGTAGCGATGGCCAATAGTTGATTGTCAGTATCATCTTGAGTAGTTGTTTTGATGTCACTATCTGTTGTTTTATCTTTATAGATTAGTTTTAAAACAAAAGGCAAAACTTTTATATAGAGGCTAATTATAATTAGACCAAAAAATACAATACTAAGTCCCACAATTCCAAAAGTTAATGCGTTTAATTCGGGAGTAAAAAGATTGTCTATATTCATTTCTATTTCCTTTATAGAGGAATGTTTCCATGTTTTTTCATTGGATTAGAATCTTTTTTATTTTCAAGCATTATAAGTGCCTTGGTAATTCTAAATCTAGTCGTTGATGGTTCTATTACGTCATCAACGTATCCTCTTTCCGCGGCCCGATATGGATTTAAAAAAGCTTTGGTATAAATTTTTTCTTTTTCCTGCATAAATTCTTCAGGATTATCTGATTTTAGGGCCTCTCTTCCATAGAGTATTTCTCCTGCACCTTTTGCACCCATTACCGCAATTTCAGCACTAGGCCATGCGTAGTTAATATCACCTCTTAAATGTTTAGATGACATTACACAGTATGCGCCTCCATAATTTTTTCTGGTAATAACCGTTATCTTGGGAACGGTTGCTTCTGCGTAAGCGTACATTAGTTTTGCCCCATGACGAATGATGCCAGCATATTCTTGAGCAGTGCCTGGAAGAAATCCTGGCACATCTACAAATGATACAACTGGAATATTAAAACAATCACAAAACCTAATGAATCGCGCAGCTTTTACAGATGCATTGCAATCTAAAACACCTGCAAGAAACTTTGGTTGATTGGCAACAATACCGACTGAGCGTCCACCATATCGGCAAAACCCAATAACAATATTGGGGGCAAAGTTAGGCTGAATTTCAAAAAAATTTGTCTCATCACATGTTTGTGTGATTACGTCTTTAATGTCATAGGCTTCATGTGAATTCTCTGGGACAATATGATTTAGACTAATATCCTGACGATTAGTCGGATCAGCAGTTTCAAAAACTGGAGGATTTTCCATATTGTTTTGCGGAAGATACGAAAGAAGTGTTTTTATATATTCAATTGCATCTTGTTCATCTTCTGCTGCATAATGAGCAACACCAGATTTTGTTGTATGCATTGTGGCCCCACCTAGTTCTTCTGTGGAGACCTCTTCATGGGTGACAGATTTGACAACTTTAGGTCCAGTTAAAAACATATAGCTATTGTTTTTTACCATAACTGTAAAGTCAGTCAGTGCTGGAGAGTAAACGGCTCCGCCTGCACATGGGCCAAAAATTGCAGAGATTTGTGGAATTACTCCAGAAGACATAACGTTTCTAAAGAAAATATTGGCATAGCCTGCAAGGGATTCAATTCCTTCCTGAATTCGGGCACCACCAGAATCATTAAGTTCAATAAATGGAGCACCATTTTTCTGGGCCATATCCATTACTTTACAAATTTTTTCAGCATTTGTTTCTGAAAGTGAACCTCCGGAAACAGTAAAATCTTGCGAATAAAGATAAATAGTCTTTCCATTTACAGTTCCATATCCAGTTATAACTCCATCACCACTGTCATGACTCTTTTCCATTCCAAAGTTATGACATCTATGAAGTTTAAATGTATCAAACTCTTCAAAACTTCCCTCATCGACTAAAATATCAACTCTTTCTCTGGCAGTAAGTCTGCCTTTTTTATGTTGTTTATCAATACGGGCCTGTCCGCCACCTAAAAAAGCTTTAGCTCGCAATTTATTAAGTTCATCAAGTCTTTGTTCAATATTCATAACGTTTCCTATATAATTTATAAGCAATTGCACATAATTTAGATCTTATTTGTTGCCTAGTCAATTTGGGATTTCTTTTTTATAAAAAAATATGCAAGACAAATTTATGGTATTTAGGTAAATAGTTAAGTAGTAATTTATTCTTAAGGAGAGTGTTAATGGATATCCCTAAAAAAGTATGGCGTAACTGTAGTACATGTAAAAAACCAATCTATTTTGGAGATACCTATCAAGTATGTGGTGTATCTACATGTAAAAAAAATGTTTATTGCTCTATGACTTGTTGGGATGTTCATGTGCCGGTAATGAATCATAAAAATGCCTGGGCCGAGGATAAGGTTGCTCCTTTGCATGAACAACTGCCGAGTGGTGGAAAAAGGATTATGATAAAAAATCCAGGAGCAACAAAGATCGTAAGTTCGGCCAATAAAGAGATTCCAAGGGATATTTTAATTGTTGCCAGTAAGCTTAAAACATATGTTAAGGCCAGATTTGATCTAAATACCTCTTCAAATGTTCTAGAGCGTCTTTCAGATATTGTTAGAGAGGTTTGTGAAAATGCATCTGAAAGTGCAAAAGTAGAGGGACGTAAAACATTAATGGATAGAGATTTTAAATAGTGAAAAAAGTATCTTATACATCTGATTGCTTGGTTTTTGCTCCGGATGGAAATGATTTAGCACTGCTGTTGGTTAAAAGGAAAAATTCACCTTTTAAAAATATGCAGGCTTTTCCTGGTGGTTTTATTGAGCAAGGTGAAGAGCCCTTCGAGGGGGCAAAGCGAGAACTTTTAGAGGAGACGGGACTTAACCTATCAAATGAAAAAAATATTCAATTAACAGTAAGACAAAGAGAGGGCAGAGATCCACGTGGGAATATTGTTACATATCCGTTTGTTTTTTATCTAAAATCTCAAAAAGAAGTTAAGGCCGCAAGTGATGCAGCTGATGCACGATGGGTAAAGATCAAGGAGATTGACTCTTTAGCATTTGATCATGGAGCGATACTATGTGAGGCATTGGGAACATTTTGGGCCAGTATGCCATCTGCAGGACATAATTATGAGGCTAATATTCAAATTCCTTTTTACCCTTCAAATTATTTTAACAAATCTAATGAAATAGTTTTTTTTGGTGGAAGTTTTAATCCGCTTCACGAGGGACACTTAGAGTGTATTCGTCAAATGGGGAATAAGAGTGTTGTAATTGTCCCTGATAGCAATCCTTGGAAAAAACAAGCATTTGATGGTTGTTTTTGGAAAAGTATAAATCAAATACAGCGTAAATTAGATAGACCTCTTTTCCCTGGATTTTGGGGAGTTGAGAGTTCAAATACAACTTTTAGTTGGTTTAAAGATGTTAGTTTTTCTAAAAAATCACTTTTAATTGGAGATGATAATTTTTTAAGTTTTCATAAATGGTTTGAATTTGAAAAGCTTTTAGAATTAGTTTATAGAATTTATGTAGTTCCTAGAGATTTTGAATCAAATATGATAGAAGATTTTAAAAATAATCTTTTGGAGGGAGCTTTTAAAAGTAAGATAAAAGTTTTGCAAGTCCATGAATACCAAGGACTCTCTTCAACAAAAATTAGGGAAGGAAACATTGACTAAGTGAGTTAGTGTTTGAGAGAATAATTTATATGTTTAAACTGTTTGTTTTTTCTATTTTATGGTTACTTTCACTGTCTGCCTGGGCCGCACTTGAAATAGAGATAAATTTTGAAGATGATGATCCAGTTGCAAGTGTTCAAGATGGAGTAAGTGGAAATGGTTATTTTAATATAGTCGTTGATGAACTTACCGGAGATACTAGCTCTACAAATCCTATCCATATTTATATACCTATAAAAGCTGATGGCACTGTTATTAGTGGAGAAGAGAGAATCCACTATTCTACAATAAACGATGGAGTAGGGAGTTATGTTCTTCCGTCATTGAGTAGTGATAGTGGGGTTATGAAGTTAAAATCTCGTCTTACTAATTCAGAAGGTGAAACTCGTCATTTGATGGCCGCAGTAAAGCAAGATGATGGAGAGTATCGAACATTTAAATTGTCAGAGGCAACTCCCTCAGTTGCAGTGACCACAGGAACTGACAACTCTCTTAAAGAGTTATTAATAGATTTTAGCTGTACAACAGAGCATTGTTTTAACCAATATGCTGATATTAAAATCCCTACTAACTCAAATTCAAACAACCTGATTTATCTATTTTATACTAATGATAGTAATGTTTTGGATTATAATAGCTCGCTTGCAAATCCATCTGATTATCAAGGTCTATATCTGGAATTAAATTTTAGTAATGCTATTTATAATGGGGTTAGCATAGATCTTATTACTCTTGCTAAAGGAGATATGAGATTAAAGGCAAAATATGATAGTAGTGGTTACAGTTCATCACTATTTTATAAAACTTTTATTTTTAAATATGATTCAACAGCGTCAACAGAGTTAGGCCAGACAAAATTTTCAACTCTATCTCCAGGAAGTATTTGGAGCTATCATAATCCACAATATGAAGCTGAAATTACTATTAAAAATTTAATTAATGGGATCAGTTATAATTTTGCTGTAGGTTTTGTTGATAAATATCGATTTATGTCGGCACTCTCTGCATCTGAGATTGAAATTCCATTAGAGATAGCCCCTATTCTTGAAAAAACTAGTTGTTATCTGGTTTCAGCAGGATTTAAAAAAGAACACGTAGTATTAAACTACTTTAGAGAAATTAGAGATGAAATTTTATTAAAATCTTACTTAGGACGCATGTTTGTGCAGTGGTATTATCACACTGCTCCACACTACGCTTTGATTATTTATAACAGTGATTTTTTAAGTTTTATAACTAGAGCTTTTAGCTATTTTATATATTATTTACTAAATTTTTGTATCTATCCTGTGATATTTATTATCTTTGGATACGCAGCATTAAAATTGAGAAAAAGAATTGCCAAAAGTTTTAATTAAGGTATTGTATTAAACGTTGTTTATTTTGTATTTGAAGGAAAAAAGATGACCAAATCTTCTGAACTGATGGTTTTAATAGTTGATGATGAGCCAGATATACTAGAGCTTATCGAAGAAGAATTTTCTGATGCAGGTTATAAAACAATTACGGCCACATGTGGAAATGATGCTGTAAAATTAGTCCAATCTAATAAAATTGATATTGTCTTATCTGATTATAGAATGCCAAATGGGAATGGAATGGTTATTTTGGAAGAAGTTAATAAAATTCCACAAGAAAATCGACCACTATTTTTCTTTATTTCAGGGCATGCAGATATAAGTGTTCAAGAGGCCCTCGACGCAGGGGCAAAAAAATTCTTTACAAAACCTTTTGATTTTGAAAACTTACTTGAAGAGATAAATCAATACGTTGGATAAATTCATTATTTTAATTTTTTTCAATAGGAGTATATTCTATGGCCGGGCATAGTAAATGGAAAAATATTCAACATCGTAAAGGTGCTCAAGATGCAAAGCGTGGTAAAATTTTTACCAAGTTAATCAAAGAGATTACCGTAGCGGTAAAGACAGGTGGAGGCCCTGACCAGGATTCTAATCCGAGACTGCGTTTAGCAATTTTAAATGCTCGTGGTGCAAATATGCCTAAGGATATATATGAAAGGGCAATAAAAAAAGCCTCAGGAGCAGGGGGAGAAGAGCTAACGGAAGTTACTTATGAAGCATATGGGCCAGATGGAATTGCCATGTTTATTGAGTGCACAACGGATAATATAATTAGAACGGTTGCTAATTTAAAATCATATTTTAATAAGCATGGAGGCAATCTGGGAAAAGATGGATGCCTTCAATTTATTTTCAATAGAAAAGGAATATTCGTCTTAAAAAGCGAAGGAATAGATGAAGAAGATTTTATGATGCAAATGATAGATGCTGGCGCAGAAGATGTAGAAACTGAAGATGATCTTATAACTGTAACTTGCGAAATGGAAGAGTTTGGAAATATTCAAAAAAAATTGATTGATCTTAAGATCGAAGCAATTGAATCTAGTCTTCAAAGAATCCCTACTACAACTAAATCTGTAGAAGAAAAAACATTTTCTACTTTTATAAAACTTTTAGATGTTATTGAAGAGGACGACGATGTTCAGAAGGTCTATCATAACGTTGAATATGATGAAAGTTTTATGGCGTAGTCTTTTTTTGTTTTTATTAACTATACTTATTTAAGGATTTTTAATGGATGGTTTGGGTAACTGGGCACTAATAGATATAGAGACAACAGGAGTAAATCCTGGAAGTGATTCAATTATTGATGTTGGTTTTTTACAATTTGAAGATACTAAACTTGTCAGGAAATATAGTTCTTTAGTTCATTTTGATGGAAAACTGTCATATTTTATTAGTAAACTTACTGGAATAAGAGAAAAGGTCCTAAAAGTCGCTCCTTCTTGGGAGAGTGTTGAGCAGGTTATTCAGGAGCTTTATGGCCATAGTTTAATTGGACATAATGTTGATTTTGAAAGATCTTTTTTGCAAAATAGTTTTTCCTATATAGATGATGGCCAACCTCGAGAGTCTTATGAAGATAGTCTTTTTTTTCTAGGATTACTTTTTCCTGAAAAAAAAACACTTAAACTTGAAAAATTTATTTGTGATTTTGGTATTGCCGATAGTGAAGTGCATAGGGGGTATGAAGATTCAGAAGATCTTTTAAAAGTATTACTCGTTGCAGTTAGTCTTGTGAAACAAAATACAAGATATGCTAATTTATTGGATTCATCATTAAAAAGGCATGGATTTAGCAAAAAATGGTTTTATAAATTTTGGTCGCTTAGTCTTGAACAATTAATTGAATTAGCAAGTGAAATTGATTTTAATCTTATTGAGATTCTCGCTAACTATAAAAAACAACTTTCTGATACGTTTAAGAGACCTGAGCATATTTCAACTCAAGTTAATCTTGAGTTCAGTGGTGAAAATATTAAATCAATTTTAAATGATGAGAAACTAATTCAAAAAGTTTTAACTGGATATTCTTACAGAGAGATACAAGAAAAACTTGCATTAAGAGTAGGGCAGTCTTTTAAAAACAGTGTGCACTCCATGATTCAGGCACCAACAGGCACTGGTAAAACTTTTGGATATCTACTTCCTGCACTGTTATATGCTTCTCAAGAAAAGAAGAAGATTTTGCTTGCAACAGGCACTAAGCTTTTGCAAGAGCAGCTTACAAATAAAGATCTTCCTGTGATGAAGCAAATTTTAGGACTTGATAGTTTAAAAATTTCAAAATTAGTTGGTTCTAAAAATCATCTTTGCAAATTGATATTTGAACAAATTATTTCGGAGGAAGATCTACTCGAAGTTGATGACCAGCAAAGTTTAGTTGATTTGTATTTTTCTGTTTTATTTTTATATAACAGTGAAAAAACTTCATCTAAAGAATATATTTTATCTGATGATATTCCTTATAGTTTTAAAATGAAATTTAATGGATTCACCAAAAGATTGAAAGAAATTACTGTTGATTTTAGAAGTTGTTCAGGAAAATTCTGTCAATTTTATGATAGTTGTT
The DNA here is from genome assembly GCA_030633015.1 of Bdellovibrionales bacterium. Next base: position 5,294 of record DAOVTR010000013.1, on the reverse strand, counting down.
CTTATCAACAAAGTTTAAAAATTGCTAAAGAGAGTGATATTATTGTTGGCAATCATGCTCTGATGTTTAATTGGCCAAAAGGTTTTCCAAGACCCGAAAACATAATTATTGACGAGGCCCATAGGATTGAAAAAGAGTCTACAACAGCATTTTCTATTGAGGTAACTTCCGAGAGCTTATCTGCAATGAGTCAGTCGCTGCTGCATCTCTATGGTATAGGTTCACTTTTTTATCTTATTGCTCAGTTTGATTCGGAAAATGCTACATCACTTATAGAAGATATAAAGTTGCATATAATTGATCAGCAAAAAATTTTAGCAGAACATCTAGGCAATCTTCCAGAAATGATTGAGCAGTATTTTAAAAAACTTCCAAAGTATACCAGCGAATATTGGAATGAGGCCCAAATTATTGGATCTAATAAAATGGCCTCAAATATGCAATTAGGTATAATTAATACTTTTGAAAGTATTAATTATATTTTAAGCAGTGTTTATGAAAAATTATTGCCTTATGTTGGACGTTGGGAGCTTAAAAATTTAAAAAATGAATCACAGATTTCAGCATTTAGTCGTTTTGAAAGTTTTTGCGCTCAATTAGATGAGATTATTGTAGGAATTAAACTTATTCAAGATGGAGATGATAATTTTGCAAGTAGCCTTAAATATCATGAAGAATTTGGTTTTGGGTTAGTTGCTTCTCCTGTAAATAGTGGAAAAATTTTAACCGAACAGGTTTTAAATACCTCATCTAGTGTTGTTTATCTATCAGCAACATTGGCCAATCATGATGGTAGCCGTGGATCCCAAGGAATTGAATGGTCAACAGGTTATCTGTATTTGGAACCAGAGAAAAGATTTAAGGGTGGAATGTATCTTCCTGCAGTATTTGATTACAAAAAAAATACTCAAGTTTTTATTTGTGATGAGGTTCCAAGCTTATATGATTACTCTTTTGTTCCCCAAATTATTGATGAGATTGAGTCTGTAATTAGGGAACTTGAAGGTAAATCTTTATTACTTTTTTCTTCTAAAGTCAGATTTGAAACAGCAAGAGAAATTTTAATTCAAAAATTTGAAGGTGAAATTCCTATTTTTATTCAAGGAATGGGAAATAGCGTGATTGAAGATTTTAAAAATTCTGGTAACGGTATTTTATTAGGCATGGAGGCCTTTGGAGAGGGGATTGATATTCCAGGAGAGACTTTGCAATTTTTATTTATTGATAAAATACCTGATTTAAGGATGGATCTTGTAATTAATCAAAGACGGGAGTTTTTTGAGAGAGAGTTTGGTGGTGAATTTGAAAATTATTATTTAAGTACAAGGTCTAGGCTACTTCATCAAAAATTGGGACGCTTATTAAGACGAGATCAAGACATTGGAGTATCTATTGTGGTTGATTCAAGAATTAAGAGATGGAAGGGAGCGACATGGACAAAATTTTCTAATCTGATGCAACCATATCTTTTACAAAAAACAGATTTAAAAAATGCCTGTGAGCAAACGTTGAAATTTTTAAAAGATTAAGCATTAGGGTCAGTGTGATCTAGGTACTTTATTTTTATAACTATTCCTTCCTCGGATTCAATAAAGTATGGCAGGGCCATGTGCTTGCTTAAAAAGATTTTAAGAGTCTCTTTTTGATCAACTTTAGAGTTTATATTATCATCATTGTCAAATTTATAAAGGATGTATCGATCACCAGTAATCTCTTTATCTTCATATGTAATGGTTTCACTCGTGGTAGTTAGCTTTTCCATTGAGATAGACTGCGAGATAAGGTTTGAAGTGTATTCCCATTGGTTAATGGTTGAGTATACGACATAATCGTTTTTTGCTGTTGCATCAAATTTTTTGGAAAGAATAAATAGTAAGCTACTGGCAGTTGTTGGGGTTGTTATATGAAATCGCGGAGGAGTTGATATTTCTGACTCTGTGATTCCGTCTATGTTTACAAAAGAATAATTAATTTTATTATTTTTTTTACTGCATATCATTATTTCTTCAGTAGTTAATTTTCCTAATGATTTTGAAATAATTACTTTTTTGGGCATGTACTCTTTTGAAATAACGTATTCAACATTTATAGTTAAAAGTTCACCTGTGGAGACTCTACTGTGTATTTCAGATTTAAAAGTAAAAGTCGATTCGTGGTTATCTCTGAAAATTTCAAAAGTTTCTTCAGAATAAATTCGGCCATTATTGGAGTATGAAAAAGTGCCCTTATATATTTTATCAACTTTTATTAACCCATCTACTTCCATATTAAAAATATTATAGTATTGTTACAAAATTGCAATGATTAATAGTTTTAAAAAATGGATTAAAATGGATAATTTAAAAAAGGATTATTGGGATACGAACTATAGTGATGCTCAGAATATGGATGGGATTGGTAATCGCAAGCAACATGTTCAATATGTAAAATCAATTTTTGAATTAGAATATGTCGATATTAATAGTATTATTGATTTTGGTTTTGGCCTTGGTAAGCTTTTTGAGTCTTTTGTAAAAGAGTTTAAACCTTATAAAGCATTCGGACTAGAACCATCTAAATATATCTTTAATAAGATGGATGTAAAAAGACTGCAAGTTTCTCCAAATATGAAAATTTCTTTAAAAAATACGGATTTATTATCGTGGGCCCGGATGCAAAAAAAAGGATCACGGTATTTTGATTTAGGAGTATGCACTTCAGTTTTTCAATATATTGATAGTGAAAGTTTACTTGAGATTATTCCAGTATTGGCCCAAAAAGTGAAATATTTGTACTTAACAGTCCCAACAGATAAAGAGCTTAAGAGGCAAGTTTGTGATTTAGATTTTTTTGATAGATATGCTCTCAGGAGATCAAAAACTTTTTATTATAAAATTTTAAAAAATAATTTCACATTTATTTCAAGCAGACTGCTTGAAAGCAAAACTCATTTTCATGAGAAAAACACCAATTTTACCGATTTACTTTATAGATTTTAACTTATATCCTTATATAAGTTATGAATATTAGGTACGTTTTACTTGCTTATTTAAGTCTTTTTAGTCTCGGGTTAATTGATAACTCAAGAGGCCCAGTTTATCCTCAAATTTTGGAAGAGTTTAATCTTACAACCCAAATGGGCTCTTTAATTTTTTCTATTGCCTCATTATTAGGGATATTAACAAGTGTCAGTAGTAAGTTTTGGTATTCTAAGTGGGGGCCCGTATTATCTTCTAAGATTTTTTTAATTATTCAGGTCATTAGTTCAGTAGGTATTGGTCTATCAGGATTTATGCAAACAGGTGGATTTCTTTTTTTAGTTATTTTTTCTGCTCTATTTGGGATTTCTCTTGGAGGATTAGGTATATCGAGTAATATTTTAATTTCAAAGGGATCTACTTTAGATAAAAGAAGAAAATATTATGCTGGATTACATGCCATGTATGGAGTTTCTTCTTTGTTAGCACCAGTAATGATTGCTCTATTTTTATACATGGGTCTAAGCTGGAAAATATTTTTTATTTTTTTAGCAATATTCCCCTTGATTGCATTTCTCATTAATTATTCTGTTAAATATGATGGAAAACAAAGCTTAACTAATAGAGCGGTTAAGTATAAAAATAATCAGCTCTTCGTTATGGCCGTGATTGTATTTTTTGCTTTTTATGTAGCTAGTGAAATTCAAATTTCATCTCGTCTTGTTTTTTATTTAAAGCAAGTTCATGGGTTTGATCAGTTGAAAACATCTATTTATCTCGGGTTCTTTTTTCTGTTTTTATTAATTGGTAGAGTTATCTTTTCGTTGGTAACTGTTCGAGCTAAAAGTATTCGTCTGCTTTTTGCAAGCATTATAGGTTCTTTTATTTTTAGCTTGGCAGGCCTCTTTATACATCCTTTTGGTCTTTGTCTTTGCGGTTTATCTATGTCATTTTTTTTCCCTGTTGGTATGGATTGGATAAATAGTCATTTTAAAGAGAATGCTGATAACATTATATATAAGGTTATGACTGGAGTAGGAATTGGGCTTGTTGTAATGCACTTTATTTTTGGACAAGTTGCATTATATTTTTCTACTGTTCGGGCCATGGAACTTGTCGTTGTTTATTTGATCTTGACATTTTTTCTTCTTGTGCTGATAAATCAATTAAAGAAAAAGTATTAATTTATAGCTTAAAAGTGAGGTCAGATGGAAAACTGTTGTTGTGGTAGTGAAAAAGCATTTGCTGCATGCTGTCAGCCATTCATGGATATGAAGTTAAATGCCGTTACAGCAGAGCAAACCATGAGGGCCAGGTATAGTTCCTTTGTTCATGGTAATTTTGAGTATTTAAAAAGTACTTATGATCCAAGTTCCCTTGATAAATATAATGAAGAGGAGATAAAGTCGTGGTCAACAAAATCACAATGGCTTGGCCTTGAAATTATTGACACCCAAGATGGTGGCAAACAAGATAAGTTTGGAACAGTTGAATTCAAAGCAAAATATAAACAAGATGGACAAATTTTTGTTCATCATGAACTAAGTACCTTTCAAAAGATCGATCAGAAGTGGTATTTCACTGATGGTAAAGTTGTTAATTCTACAATAAAAAGAGATCAAGAAAAAGTTGGAAGAAATGATCCATGTCCATGTGGTAGTGGTAAAAAATATAAAAAGTGCTGTGGGCAATAAAAAAATGTTTCATATTTGAATAATTAGGTATAAAATCCCAAATAAATTTCATTAGTAAACTATGTATTAATTTATAAACCTTTAGATGGGTACGGTATTTTATGATTCAAATTAAAAAAGGGCTTGATATCCCAATAACAGGAAGTCCATCCACATCAATTGAAGATGGAAAAAAAGTTACAAAAGTAGCAATTAATGGGCTGGATTATGTCGGTATGAAACCAACTATGTTGGTTCAAGTTGGTGATCAGGTAAAAATTGGCCAACCTCTTTTTGCTTGTAAAAAAGTTATTGGTGTAAACTACACTTCACCTGGAGCAGGGAAGGTTATTGAAATAAACCGTGGTGCCAGAAGAGTATTACAAACTGTAGTTGTGGAACTTGATGGTTCTGAAGATAGGATTGAGTTTAGTAGTTATAATAGTATTGCAGTAAATGATTTATCTGATGAACAGGTCGAATCATTGCTTGTTGAATCTGGTTTGTGGAATAGTTTTAAAACAAGACCTTTTTCTAAAGCTCCTGAATTAAAATCTAGGCCAAGATCTATATTTATAAATGTAATGGATACAAATCCTCTTGCAATGGATCCTAACAGTATAGTCACTAAATATGATGAAGAGTTTAAAGCAGGCGTTGTAGC
>DAOVTR010000001.1 GCA_030633015.1 Bdellovibrionales bacterium | reverse complement strand
GGTTCAAGTCCCTTCGCTCCCGCCACTTTCTAATAAAATTAGTTTAAAAATTAATAGGATCAAGCAAAATATTTAAATGAGATAAAAAAAATACTCTTATGCAAAGATGGTTTAGCAAAAATATCTCTATTAGCAAGTACTAATTAAATCTAATCTTCTTTGAAAATCTCTTAAGTGCCATTAACAGGAACTTATTCAAAGTAATTTAAACATCACGAAGCTCTTTCTCATTATCTTTTTGAGTCATAAGTGAAACGACATACAGAGTAAAAAAACTTAGTGGAATTGAGATAATTCCAGGATTATTTAGGCCAAAGGGGGCACTCAGAGGATCAAGTCCATAGCGAGAATACATACTTGGTGAGGTTAAAATAATCGCCAGAGCAGAGATAATTCCCACTAAAATGGAAGAAGCAATCCCTTTAGCTGTCGTTTTTTTCCAAAAAAGAAGCATTAAAATTGCAGGAAGATTTGCTGAGGCAGCAATGGCGAATGCCCAACCCACTAGAAAAGAGACGTTCATCCCTTTAAAAACAATTCCTAAAATAATGGCCATGATACCAATACCAACTGCAGAAAGTTTACCAATCCAAACTTTTCTCTCGCTCGTCATTTCAATACCCATATAGCGATTGACTAAATCATGAGCGACAGCTCCCGATGAAGCAACAATTAATCCGCTCACTGTTCCCAACACTGTCGCAAAAGCGATGGCCGAGATAATTGAGAAAAGGGCAATACCAAAATATTTCGCAAGCAGAGGTGCGGCCATATTGCTAGACTCTGGATCAATAACTCCTGTAACCATCGCTCCAAGCCCCATAAAGAGAGTTAAGATATAGAAAAAACCGATGGCCCCAATTGCGACAATCGTTGACTTGCGGGCATCCTTCTGGCTAGGAACGGTATAGTAACGAATAAGAATATGAGGTAAGGCCGCAGTACCAAAAAAGAGAGCGAGCATCAAAGAGATAAAATTTAACTTCCCCATAAAACCTGCATCATCAACTTTGAATTTAAGTCCCGGCCTCATGATCTGTTTTCCAGAAGTTTTCGTTTGTGCCCAGATTGTAATGGCGTCATCATTAAATTTAATTTTTGTCTTTAAAAACCTAACGATGGTACTATTTTCAACAGCTGTCAGAAATTCAAGTGGTCCCAATGGTCCAGTTTTATCAACTTCTTTTCCATCAACAATAATCTTACTAACGTGGCCGACTGGAAAAAACTTTCCAGCTTCTTTTGGCTCTCCATTATATAACTTAGTCCCATCACTTCTTTCAGTCATCGAGACGGCCTCTTCAAGCTGTGAACCATTTATTTTCCACCAACGGCGCACATCTTCTTTTTCCAGTAACACAAAAGTAGCTTTTTCTTTTTTTACATTGGTCAGTATCTTATAAGAGGAATCGCTAACCGCGACAGCTTCTCCATTTTCAACTATTGCTCCTAAAGTTTTGAACTCATGATAATTCTCAGATGGCCTAAGATTAATTCCATTAATACAAAGTGCCACTGTTAAAACAGTAGCAAATATAATTAGTAATCCGCCTTTTAAAAATTGTACATAGGTGGTTGAAGTCATTCCAGCAGTTGCCACAATAAAAATAACAATTGCTCCAACCATAGTGACACCAATATAGTGAGGAAGACCCAAGAGAGGCGTCACTAACGCTCCTGCTCCAACCATTTGAGGAATCAGATAAAAGATAGAAACAATAAGTGTACTGATTGCTGCCATTAACTGAATATGTTTTGAATTAAATTTTGAATCAAGAGCATCGGTAAAAGTATATTTACCCAATCGCTTCATCGGTTCGGCAACAAGAAAAAGTGCGACCACCCATCCTGAAAGATAGCCGATGGAATAAAGAAAACCATCATACCCGTAGATAGAAATCATCCCACAAATTCCTAAAAAAGAGGCTGCAGAGAGGTAATCTCCAGCAAAGGCGATACCATTAACTTGCCAAGAGATAGTTCCACCAGCCGCAAAATAACCATCAGCAGACTTAGCTTTTCTAGCATAATAAAATGATAATCCCAGTACGAAGAGAACAAAGGTGACAAATAAAATAACAGCAACTGGAGAAGCTTCGTAAATCATCTCTCACCTTCCTTTTTATTCATTGTATTTTCATAGTTAGTACAGAGAGAGTTATAAAAAATTCCCATGATGATGGCCAAAAAAATAAGCCCCATTCCATAGACAACTGCGAGATTCAATCCCATTAAAACAGTTTTCTCCATTAACTTTGGACTGATAGTATTTATGGCAACAAATCCAATATAAACAAATGTGTACACTAAAAAGAGTTTTATCCCTAAACTAGATTTCTTCTCTGACGCGAGGTCTTCACCAAGATCAACCGCTGGGCCATGATCCATAAAAATCTCCTTACGATAAATTAATATTAAAAAAAATTAATGATCTAATCATCTTGCAACAATGTTTCCTGATTGTGTAACTGCGATACGTTAAGTACACAGTACCCTTTTGTGGTACCTTTTATTTTGAAACATAATGTCTACAAAAAATAGGCAACTTAACGATAGATTTCTCAAAAATGAGATATTTTAAAATAAACATTTTATCTTCGCACCGCCGCTATTACATTTGACAACCAAAATAGAATCAAATTCAATGTTTAAATTTTCTTTCGATAGTAAAATTTAGCTGCTATTTCAGTATAAAGAGAAGATAAAATCAGTATAAATATAACTAACAAGCCATTAATATAAGCAGTAAAAAAGTAAGCTACCGAAAGAATTAATAAGGAAAAAGTGTTCGCTCTTTGAACAAATTCAAAAGTTTTCAGTTTAATAAACTCTTCCCTTTCATCTTTTACATGCTTCCCTTCAAAATGATCATATAAAAAATAAATTATTACACTTAAAAATATAATAATGTTTGTCCAACTAAAATATAACGTCATTTTTTATAACTCCTCTTCCAATAAATAAAAGATTTCTTCTACTGGTAATTTCAGTGCCTTTGAAATTTTAAGAACAAGTTCAATAGAAGGATTAAATTTTCCTTTCTCAATCGAATTAATGGTTTGTCTTGAACAACCAACTAAATCAGCTAGCCGCTGCTGGGTAATATCGTCCGCTTTTACACGACCTAACTTAATGTTATTTTTGAGTTTCATGAATTAATTGTAATCTTCACTTGACTCAAAGTCAAGTATACTTTACATTAAGTCTTGTAAACATTCCATAAAGACAGGAGAAGAAGACATGCTAACTACGCTAAATTACATCTTTAACAAGATTACTGCTAATAAAAACTTCATTTTTTTGGTGATTTGCCTGTTTTCAATAAGATGGAGTTTTGCAGATCACTACCGTGTTCCCACAGGTTCAATGCAGCCTACAATACAAATAGGTGACCATGTTTTGGTTAACAAGATGGCTTATGATTTAAAACTTCCGTTCACAGATATTGTTTTAACTAAAACAGGTATTCCAAAAAGTGGAGAAATAATAGTATTCAAATACCCAAAGAACACTTCTATAAACTATGTTAAACGTCTTATTGCTGTACCAGGTGACCAAGTTGAAATTTTTAATGGCTTCGTAAAGGTCAATGGAAAAGTAACGCTTGAAAGTCCTAACTCGTTCAAGGATAACATTGAAAAGTTGCACAATTCCAATGGCCAGTTTGAATATACCGAAGTTATTGGTGATAAGAAATTTACTGTCCAAAGACTTCCATTTCACTCACGGAAACATAAACTCTCTTTCAAAGTACCAGAGAATCAGTATTTCTTTATGGGTGACAATAGAGACAACAGTGCAGATAGTCGAACGTGGGGTTTCGTTCCACGCAGCTACCTCAAAGGACAAGTTAAGAATGTAACCATGTCTGTCGCTTTTGATGGAATTATTCCAGTAGTCAATATCTTTAGATTTGGAAAAACACTTATTTAGTATTTATGTGGGAGTGAGGGTTCTATTTAAGGAAGTAATTTCTTTCATAAAACCCTTCCTTCTAAATATTCAGAGTTCTTAGTCACAAATAACTCTCTGCACATGGTTCTAAAATCGTCCACTTGTCCCCGCCATTTTTTGATAAAGCCTTGTTTTTTACAAGGTTTTTTTGCTCATTTATTTTCTTTATTTTTTATTCACAATTTTCTAAACAATATTTAAGATAAGTTTCTAAGACTTAATTACAGTCAGCAACTTTATGACTGTTGAGAATTAAAAACAACCAGTATAAATTGAAAAATTATACAATAATTGCAGTGGCCTCTGTAAGATGATCTTATGAGTCGCATAGCAATATTACATGGATATCTTTTAGACGGGTCAGGAAGCAATCTTTGGACTCAAAATATTGTTCGTTCGCTAGCTTCTAATTATGGCCACGAAGTGCATTTGATCTGTCAAGAGCCTCATCCTGAAAAATACTTAGGCGAAATAAAGAATGTTTTTTTTCACAGACCGGATTTAAAAGGCACTTTGCCAGTTTATGTTCTAGACAACTATAAAGACTATAAGCGGGTTGTACCAGTTACTGAATTAAGTGATTTGGAAATAGAAGACTATCTCAAACTAAATGAGGATGCCATCACTGAAATTGTAGAAAAAAATAAAATTGAACATATTTTTTCAAATCATGTGGTTTTAATTTCAGTAGTGGCCCAAAGGATTTATAAAAAGTTAAAAATCCCTTACACTATAATTCCTCACGGAAGCGCCATTGAATATGCCGTTAAAAAAGATGATCGCTTAAAGGCCATGGCAGCAACTGCGCTGGCCAAAGCACAGAATATAATAACCGTTAATAGTGAAATGGATGAAAGGTTGGAGAATTTATTTGGTATTAAAAATACCCTTAAGGCCCCGGTTGGAGTTGATCTTGAGGCCTTTAATATCGCACAGCCCAATTCAATAGAGAAAATGTTTGAGGCATTTTCAAATATTCAACTTGAAGATGAAGAAAAATCACCTGATTGTGATATTCTAGAGAAACTAAAAACCATTGACTGGAATAAGCCCGTAATAGCTTTTGTTGGCCGCATGATAGAAGTGAAGGGGCCTCAATATGTTATTGAGGCATTTAAAGACTGTGATTATCAACTATTGATGATTGGTCATGGACCCCTTCGTGCAGAATTAGAATCCAGGGCAGTGGGAGTTTTTACAGGTTATCTTCCCCATCATCTTTTAAAATTTATTTTGCCCTGTTTGAGTGTCACTGTATTTCCTTCAACAGTACGAGAAGTAGGTCCTATGACAATGGTTGAAGCTTTGGCCTGTGGTGTTTACTCAATTGGAACGGATCAAGCAGGCATTGCAGACATTTGCAATCGGCTTTCCTCAGATTTAGACACTGAAGATATGAAACTTAAAAATGATTCTCATACTTTACCAACGCAAATTCGTGAAAAAGTAGTCAGAGCTCTAGCTTTGCCTGTGTCGAAATATACATTAAGAAAAGCAGTTGAAAAGCATTTTGGATGGAATAAAATTGCTGAAGTTTTATCTAAAGAGTTAGCATAATTAAACTTTTAAGATGCCGACGTAATAAGCAGTCCTAACTACTAAAATATGCGATAAATCAAACGTATCCACCTATTTGATTAGATAAAATTATTTTTTCCGCTATAATAGACTGTAGATGGATAACTTATGAAAAAGCTTACAACTTGCCGACTGACAATTATTACAAATATTTTAATAGTATTATTATTTACATACTCATGCGGAGAAACGAAAGTAATCATTAAAGAGCTAGATGATACTAATCAAACTTCAACAGCAGCTGCCATTGGATTTTCGTGGAATCCAACCCCTGCACACAAAATGTAGTAATAAACCCAAATATAAAAGTTGAAATTTATGACAGCAATTTCGAGGTATTAACTACATATGATGAAAATGTTACCCTTTCATTTAGTACCGATGGAAATCCAAATAGTGCAACTCTAGGTGGAAGCTTAACAGTTCAAGCGACTGACGGAATTGCAATTTTTAATGATATTACTATTGATAACTACAACGAAAATTACCAGCTAAAAGCGACTTCTGATACTCTTTCAACTGAGAGTTCAAGATTTGCAATTTTTCCAGCAAAACCTATTTTTAGATCAATAGGAGTTGGGAATACATCCAATTTAGCTCCAAGTGGAGGAGACCTAGTAATCTCAGGAGCGACAGCTACATTTAGTGGAACAGTTCCGTCTAAAGTTGGAATTGGAGATGTTATTGAATATGGTACTGATTTAGCATTTATCCATGGCCGAGTTGATAGCAATATATTTCAAGTACGCTCTGAAGTAGGAAACAATCCTACTGCAGCAAATACATCTTCTTGGGCAATATATAGGGCATATAACAAATTACTTGACGCTAAGGCAGGAGCTCCTAGAAATATTTCCATAGTAAACACTTTTGATGACTGGTCCGGAGATAAGGATATAACTTCTACAATTGGTAGTGATATGGTTTGGAATCTTGCTTGTTACGGAGATGGAAGTTCCGACGGGAAAGATACTACTCATGTAGACGTCGGTGGCTGGGTCACTGGCCCATTAAATTATTTAAAAATTTTTACTCCCAGATATCTTAGTGAAGTTGGAATAACTCAAAGACATGGCGGTATTTGGAATTCTAATAAATACATTATTGAAATAACAGATGACGGAACAGTTGAGTATTCATCTGCACTCAGAATAATGGAAGATTATGTAAGAATTGATGGACTGCAGGTTAGATATATTAACTACGACGGCCCTCTCGCAGCAGACGAAAATTCCGGAAGTGCTGTAACAATGTTTAGCCCGACTCTAGGTACTGCTGTAGAATTTTATTTTTCAAATAATATATTAACTACTACTACTCAAGATCTGGATAACGACAATACAGTCTCAGGCCTTTTTCTCGGTCATAACGATATAAACGTCACTTACTATGTATGGAACAATATAATTTATGATTTTAATCTTGAGTGGGGTTCAACTGGCATCTATGCTGATGGCGACAGTTTTATATTTAACAATACTATATATAATACCCATATTGGAATAAGAGAAATTGGTGGCACCATCGTGGCAAAAAACAACATTGTACAGGCCACAATTACACCTTACAACGGGACCTTTGATATTACCTCAACCAATAATATTTCAAACAATGCAACTGTTCCTAATCCTGCTAATGATTTTACAAGCATAACTTTGAATTTCAATGATATTATTAGTAAAGATTTTCATCTTGAAGTCACTGACACTGACGCAATTGACTCGGCAGTAGATCTATCAAATACAGCTCCAATATATTTATTCTTAAATATCGATGGAGATCCTCGAGGTTCTAATTGGAATATAGGGGCAGACTAATTAATCCCACCGAAGTATCTAAAATTATATGTTTATTTTTTTCTATATTAAAATTTTTAAAATGAAATATCCTTTGAGTAACTCCGATGGGAGTTCCATCCTTATCAGAAAACACCTTCCATTCACCACGAATATCACTATTTAAAATAAACTCTAACTTCTCTTTATCAAATAATTTATCATTTACCATTTGCTTATCACCAAGTAACTTCGCTACAATTTTCAAATTATAAAAACTGTAGTCAACTATATCGAGATTAATTTCCTGTTTTATATATTCATTTATTTTAAGATGTGGCAAAATTGTTTTAAGCCTTCCCCCAATATAAATTTTTTCTGGTAATAGGTCACTCTTTCCAAGATTAGTTCTTTTTATAGTGATAACGGAATTTGTAAATTTTTCTTCTTGGAAAAAATTATTAATATTCACGTCTAAATCTACTTCTAAACTTTTTTTAACCGCTTTTTTAAACCATTTGGTCGGAGTTATTTTTTGATCAGGTAAGAAAGTGACAAGTTCTTCAGAAAAATTAATCTTTTTAAGAACCGTTTTTGCATGACAAGAAAGAACTGCAAGAAATTTTAAATTAGAACCAATATGTTCAAAGACATCAACAGCATTATTTCCTTTAATATCAACAATTGATGACTTCGTTACACCATCTATCCCTATTTGTGCGTGGGATAGCCAAATTAGTGCTACTGTTTTGTCTGAATTAATATGTTTCCAAAGATCGTATTGGCCTGCTTGAGATATTACCTTAACATCAAATTTTTCTTCATCATAAAACTCCTGAAGATACTTATAGTATTTTTTTCCTAAAGTATCAGCACTTGAGTATCTAGTTTTATTAAAAGATAGTAAGACTACAATCGTTGGTCTAGACTCTCTAGCTAAAACGCTTACGCTAAGTACACAGAGTAAAAAAAATGCGGTGACTTTTAAATATACTAGTTTCAAATATTACCTTTTACTATTTACGACGAGAACTCCAGATAATTTTGAAGCTACCATTAAAGTTACTTCATCTAAAAGCCCCTTATAGTTAATAAGAATTTCTTGGGCCCGCTCTATATTGTTTTTAGAATTCTCTTCAATCAGTTGTGCTTCAACTGATTCACAAACAGCATTTAGCTCATCTAGTTCGCTGTTGTATATTCCTCTTTCAAAATCAGAAATCCCAAGATCATCCGCCAAAGAACCATCAAGTTTTCCAAAAGAAATTTCACCATCATTTTCATCCATTAAAAATATTCCAACAATCACTCCTATTGCCTGCAAAATAGTAATTCCAACTTTTTCTGCCTGTGAATCACATCTCTCTTTAGCCTCTTGTCCTAAAATAAGTGATCCTCCAATGGTTCCAACTCCACCTCCCAAATAGAGTGCACTGGCGACTGTAAAAACTGAACCAGCCCCGCCTAACATTGCATGTGATTGGGATATAGGAAGAACTAAAAGCATAATACAAAAAATTGAGACAATAATTTTTTTAATATTTTTCATTTCTACTCCCTTATATGTTATAACTAACTAATATTATATAAGAATCAATTACTCCATTGAGAATACACCGGCGCGACGTGGCGCGCAATGAAGTTTTGATAATTTGTAATTTATAGCCCATTTTACCCTTAAGCTTTATTTAGAATATTTTTATTTAATGAATTATACTTAATAGTGTTTTCTACTGTTTACAAATTTAAAAATAACTTAATTGGAAAGAATTATGTTTAACATTAAAGAAGATAATATTTCAAAATTGAGTTTTTTAAGCTCCATTACTATTATTACTTTTATGACAATAAGTATTGTAGCATTTTTCTTCATTCGAACATTGAATAAGTACAACGAAAACATAGAAGAAATTAAAAAACATTATATTGAAACAACTAAGTTAAATATTAAATTTACACTTCGTGAAGAGATAAAAAAGATAGAGCAAACAAAGAGAAAACTAGAGGAAGATTTAAAAAAAGATTTAAAGCAGAGAGTAGATCAAGCACATGATGTGGCCCTAAATATCTATATGAAATATCATAAAACAAAATCTAAAAAAGAAATACTGGCACTAATAAGAGAGGCTATCCGTCCTATAAAATACAATAATGGGAGAAGTTATTTTTTCATAAATGACCTCAAAGGTAATAATATTTTACATGGGATGCGCCCTGCTCTTGAAGGTACAAATACTTACAATCTCAAAGATAATAGAGGTAAATATTTCGTTCAAGATTTTATTAAAATTGCAACTAGTGTTGGAGAAGGATTTTCTATATATTTTTGGTATAAACCAGGAAGCAAAGGTAATAAAGAATATAAAAAATTAAGTTACATTAGAAAATTTGATCATTGTAATTTTTATATTGGAACAGGAGAATATTTTGATGATGTTGAAGAAAACAAAAAGAAAACTGTACTTAAAAAAATTAACAATGAAACAAATCTATTAGATTATACTTTTATTTTCAGATTAGAAGATATTAATGGAGGTGATAAGTTTGCAACCCTTATTGCGAATCCCAATCGTCCTGATCTTGTCGGAAAGTATTTACCTGAAGATATGAAAGGTGGAAATGGGAAACTTTTTCTTAAAGAGATGTTAAGAAAGCTAAGAAAAACAAACAGTGCTTTCGTAGAATACGACTTTAAAGTTCCTGGAACTAATAAAACTGCTCCCAAACTAAGCTATTTTGAGTACTATCCAGAATGGAATTGGATTATTTCCAAAGGGGTTTATCTTGCCCGATTTGATAAAATTAAATCAAGAAAGGAAGCTGAATATAAAAATGAATTATTTCAAGGCATTATTTATTCGATTATATTTTTATTAATTGCAATCATAAGCTCCATTCTTGCTTCATCTTTTTTTTCAAAAAAGATTAATTCTATTTTTACTAATTATAAAAATGAAGTTGAAAGTGAAAAGATTAAATTAAAAGAATCACAGAACTCATTAGAGATAAAAGTTAAAGACCGCACGAAAGATCTTAACGATGCTAATACTAAACTTAAAGCTCATGTAATTGAAGTTGAGAAAATCAACAAAGAAAAAGACACTATTCAGACAAAATTAATCCAATCTGCAAAGCTAGCATCACTTGGAACCTTGGCCTCAGGTGTTGCTCATGAACTTAATAATCCCTTAACAGGAATTCTTGGTTTTGCTAATATCATAATTAAAAAAGAAAAAATCAATTCAAAAGTCCAATCACATCTTCAAACGATTATCAAATCAGCTGAACGAATGAAGGCTATTATTGATCACTTAAGAATATTTAGTAGAGATAGTTATGAGCGTGACTGGAAACTGCTTTCAATTAATGAACCAATAAGTAACTCCTTAATACTATTAAAACAGCAGTTAACAACCGCCAATATTGAAATCAAGTTAGATTTTAAAAATGATAATTTAATAATCTGGGGAAATAACAATCAACTGGAAAGTGTTATTCAAAACTTACTAGTTAATTCAAAAGACGCTTTTAACGAGCAAGACAAATTAAAAAATGAAAATATTGAAAAACTTATTACGATTGAAACAATTAAGAAAAATAGCAAAGTCATTGTGATATATCGTGACAATGCAGGAGGTATCGCTGAAGAAGCTTTAGAGCATATTTTTGATCCATTTTTTACAACTAAAGAGGTTGGTGAAGGAACGGGTCTTGGGATGAGCGTTTCTCATGGAATCATAAAAGAGCATAATGGAAAGATAGAAATAAACTCTCAAGTTGAAAAAGGAACGACTTTTACAATAACCTTCCCCGAAGATGCAAGAGATATTCTAGACGAACCTGCAAAAGATAATACAACTCAAAATGTTGAATTTAACAGCAATAAAAAATATAAAATTTTCGTAGTAGATGATGAAGAAATCATTGGAGACATATTAATTGGTTTTTTAGCTGATAAATTTGAAATTATCGTTGAACAGGATTCCGACCAAGCAATCAAAAGATTAAAATACGGGGAAAAGTTTGATCTCGTTTTAACAGATTTAAAAATGCCCAAATTTTCAGGCATTGATATTATTAAGGCCGTACAATATTATTCCAAAACAACTCCTACAATTTTAATGAGTGGTCATGCCCGTAAAGAAGTTGAAGTAACTGAAGCACTAAACGCTGGCGCAAAAGATTTTATTTCTAAACCTTTTAAAAATGCAAACAGTATTTTGGAAATATTAAAAAAATATTTAAATTTTTAAAAAATAATCTACTCCGCAGTATAACGTTTACCACGAATAAGACCGTTGGAATTTGAAGAGGTATTTTTAAAATTAATAGCAATTGTTTCGCTCTTATAGGAATTTAGCCAAACATTAAAATGAAGATGTGGACCTGAAGAGCAACCGGTATCACCACTTTGACCAATAAGATCGCCTTGAGCAACCGTATCGCCCTCAGAAACAACTGCTCCATTATTTGTAAGATGGACGTAAGATGCAATGGTGCCATCACTATGTTCTATATAAATATGATTATCATCAGGACATCCATTTCCATCACTAAAATTTTCCACGACTTCTATAACTTCTCCAGCGCGAGTGGCATGAATATCACTACCAATATCCATATTAAAATCATAAGCAAAACGCTGAGCTCCAAAATGGCTGGCCCCACTACAATTCCCCTGACTAACTTCATACTCATCAGCTGTATTCCATGGAAGATTGTATTCAGAATTGGCCTGTACTCCATATCCCTCACAAACTCCAATATGGGTAATAGAATCAACTCCATTTCCGCAACTGTTATAAAATAAAAAGATAAAAACCAATAATGACAATTTCATTTAAAATCCTTAAAAAGTAATACCTATCATTGGAACTGCTTTCATAAATAGGCTACCTTGTAACACAATAGGAAGAGAAACATGCCAACGCCCCCAACTATATCCGATTCCAACCAAAGCTGAAATTCCTCGCCCCCAAATTGATCCATAATAAAAACCTGCTGCGACTTCTAAAAAAAAGGGTCCTGACGTCTTATATCCATATCCTGCAGTTAAGGTATAAATACTTAAAGGAGTTATTCCTGGAAACTCACCCATTAGATGAATCCCATGTTTTTTTCCCTTTCCATCATATCCAATTCTTCGAACTAAAATGCTTGCTCCTGTATCATTGTATTCAGGAATATCATCATAACTCGTAGTACTAGCTCCTCCCATAAACTCCCAAGTTGCAGCACTCAAGGTCATTAGAGGTAAAGAAGATATAAAAAAGATGATCAGAAGATTTTTTTTCAAAATTTAAACCTCAAACCAAAATAAGGAATAACATCAACCATCCATCTCTTCTCAAGATCACCACTTGCAATTCTTTTTATGATAATTGGTATAGAAACTGAAAAATTATTACTCCACTGTCTTCCCCCCATTAAAACAAGATAAAAACCACGACCTTTTAAATCATCATACTTCCTTTCAAAATAACCTCCGGCCATTTCAAAAAAAGTTCTATCACCAAACTTGATAACACCACCATAGCCACTATCTGTAATATATGAGTGCAAAGGATCATGAAGATAATTTATGCCAAAAGAAAGACCAACACCACCCATAAGTATTGAATTATTTGATCTAATTAATAAATCGTTACTTCCACCTATTAAATATGAAGAGAAAAAATCACTACGAAATTCTAAAGCAGCTAAAACATTGCTGCTTGATAAAAACATTAATAAGAGTAATAAACATAATTTTTTCATTTACCCAATTACACAACAAACAATAAAATTATGTCAACTTTAAAGATCTATATTTAGTTACAAAATATAATTATAAAAATAACCGAGTAAAATAATTGAAAATCCAACTGAAGAAAAATAGATTAATATAAGCTTAAGTTTCATAACCTTTTTAAGCATTAGTGCTTCTGGAAAAGAAAGACCTACAACTCCCATCATAAAAGCAATTGCTGTCCCCACGGGAATTCCCTTAGCAATCAAACTTTGAATAATTGGAATAACTCCTGATGCGTTTGAATACATGGGAATTGCCAACAATGTAGACACAGGTACGGCCCAATAATTATCACGTCCCATGTACTGCTCAAAATAATTAGTTGGAACATATCCATGAATGATTGCACCAATAAAAACGCCAACGAGTACATAAGGAATGATTCGCTTAAAAGTATCGAGGGCATCACTTTTAATTTCAGGAAGCCTCTCTTTTAAATTTCTTAAATCTTTTTCGTTGGCACTTTGAAGTTTTTCAGCGATCTGCCCTTTAACCCAGTCTTCTAAATATTTTTCAAGACCTAATCTTCTTAAAAATAGCCCAACAAATGTTCCTATTAATATTCCAGATATTGCATAAATCAAAGTAAGCTTTATTCCAAATATTCCAAGAAACAAAGCAATTGCCATCTCATTAACCAAGGGAGAGGTAATTAAAAATGAAAGAGTCACTCCCAGAGGTATTCCTCCTTTCAAAAATCCAATAAAAAGTGGGATTGATGAACAACTACAAAAAGGAGTTACTGCCCCAAGAACTGATGCAAGCAAGTGCTCTAGACCGAAAAGCTTCTTCCCCTCTAAAAAACTTCGAACTCTATCGATTGGAAAATAAGAATTAATTACTCCCATTAAAGAAATCATAAAAATAATTAAAAAACCTATTTTTAAAGAGTCGTAAATGAAAAAATGCAATGAACTTCCAAACGAAGAACCAAAAGTAATTCCTAAAATATTATATACAATTTGATCTGCGATTAACTTGAACATGGTTTAACTTAATATCTTTTTTATTTCTTCTACCGAATTCACTCTTCCAGAAAATAAAACTTTTTCATCTAATACTAAAGCAGGAGCCATTAAAATATTATATTTTGTAATTTCAGCGATATCTGTAATTTTTTTTATTTCTGCATCAATACCAAGTTCTTCAACTGCTTTTCTAGTATTATCTTCTAACTTTTTACACTTAGGACAACCTGTTCCTAAAATTTTTATATTCATATATACCTTTTAAACCACAATCAAAAAATTATTGATAACACATATTCGGATGAAAATCCCCACTAATGCTATGCTGCCCAAAGTCAAACCAAAACGATAAATTTATTTTAATTTTCTTAAAATTGCCATAAAAACTCTTCGTTTCAATCAGTTGACTGCTTAAGGATGGTATCATAAAAAAATCACTATTACCTTTGCGACATTGAATAATAATATTATCTTTAAAGATACAATTCTCTTTAGGCCAACTTACTATAATTTCGTTGGTATATCTCTGCTTTATCTGAATTGCTAAATTACCTAGTGATTTAAGTTCGGAAGCTGAAACGCTACTTCGACTTATTTTTAAGAAACGACTCCCATAAGGAAATACAATTTTAAGGGTTACTTTATTATTCTTGGTCCAAATGAAAAAATGACTAGTAGGACTTTCACAAAACAACGATGAATTATCGTGCGCAAAAACAGAAATAGACACAAATACAATACAAAACAAAACAGTTAATTTATTCATAAATCCCCTTACAAAGTATACTTACCACTAAAAAATCATAAAAATGACTATCATTGTAAAATTTATTCATGAATCAAACTGGCCCTAAATAGAGAATCTAAGGTATAATTCATTGATCTTATTAAACAGAGGATATGACAACATGGATAAATGGTTTGAAAAAATATTAGGCAACAGCAAAGTTCTCAGCTTCCTATTTATTATAATAGTTATTTTTGGGATTAAATCTGTAATAGGACTAAAAAAAGATGTCTTCCCTTTAACAGATATAGATACCATGATTTTACAAATTACTTCTCGAGGTAGTAGTGCAAAAGATATTGAAATAAATGCGGTGACTCCAATTGAGCAAGAGATAAAAGAAATTAGTGAAATTAAAAGTTATAACTCAATATCAAATCCTAATGGAGCACTAATTTATTTATACCTTGATAGAGATAGACAATACCCACAACGAGTAAAAGACGAAATTTTTAGATCAATAACATTAGACAATATAGACAACATTGGTCCTGGCGTGGATGATATAAAAATCATTGATGCAAATCCTAAACTTATGCCGGTGGTAAATCTTGCTCTTACTGCAAAAGGAGAAAACAATTTATTGGCCCAATTTGCAACAGGCAGAAAACTAGTCAATTCATTGCAAAAAATACCAGGAGTCAGTGAGATAAGAACAACAGGACTTGAAGATCCGGAAATTCATATTGAAGTAAATCAAAAGCTCCTTGCAAAAAACTATATTGCAATTGAAGATGTTTGGATGGCGCTTAAAAATAGAAATGTCTATCAAAATGGTGGCAGCGTACAGTCACTAAAGTCTAATAAAACAATTATTACAGTCAGTCGTTTTTCGGGTTTAAAAGAGATCGAAGATGTTGTTATAAGAAGTAATTTTTCAGGAGAAGGAATTCAAATTAAAGATATTGCTAAGGTAACTCGTAAATACTCAAAGGAAAAAACCATTTTAAGAGTTAACGGAAAAAGAGCTGTACTATTTCAAATAACAAAAAAAGCTAATGCTGATGTTTTAACAGTCGTAAATCAAGTACATAAATGGCTTAAGCAGAATAAAGATAAACCATTTCTAAAAAAATATAATTTAGTCGTTGCGAGTGATAAAGGAAAAACTATTAAATCCATGCTCGGCGTTGTTTCTTCGAATGCTTTAATTGGTTTTGTCCTGGTTTTTCTTTGTCTCCTTTTATTTTTAGATTTAAAAACTAGTTTTTGGACAGCAATGGGGATCCCGATCAGTCTTTTACTAGTTGCTATTGGAATGAATTATTTTAGTATTAGTATCAATATAATTACACTTGGAGCAATAATTACAGTGCTCGGTATGCTTGTTGATGATGGAATTGTTGTTGGCGAGACAATGTTCAAATCAAGAGAGCTTAATTTAAATAAGAGTCAAACAGCTAAAGAACTCACCCGACTATTTTGGCCACTTAGTGTTACAATTGGAACAACAATAGTCGCATTTATTCCTTTAGCCCAAATGGGTGGAATGATGGGGAAATTTATTAAATTTTATCCCGTTGTTATTTCACTAACTCTTTTAGCAAGTTTATTTGAATCATCTGTTTTGCTTCCACATCACTTAAAAAGTAATAAACCTACTAAGCAAAAGAAATGGTTCATATTTATTGTACAAAAATATGATTTACTTCTAACAATTTGTATTAAACGAGCAAAACTAACATCAACTTTTTTTATAATTTTTCTAGTTACTTGCACTTTTTTAAGTATTAAATCATTTAGTAAGTTTGTTTTATTATATGATGATAGCTCAGAAGGAATTTATATAAATGTTGAGCTCCCAGATGGAGAGAGCATCTTTAGCATGGATAAAGAACTTAACCTACTTAGAGTTTTTGTTCACAAAAAATTATCAAAAAAAGATCTTTTAAATATTCAAACCTTTGCAGGTCATCACACAGTTAAACGAATTAGATCAGAAGGCTACCATGAAAACTGGGGCCAAATTTTAGTTACGCTGATACCAAGAGCAGAACGTAAAAAATCGGCGAAAGTAATTTTAAAAGAATTATCCAAAACGATTAAAACTAAAAACTGGCCATTTACTTCTATTGTTTTAGAAGAGCAAATTCTTGGGCCCAACCCTGGAACTGGAGTAGAATTAGTAATTTCAGGTAAAAAACATAAAAACCGAATAAAACTAATGAACGATCTTGAGACATTCATTTCAAAACAAAATGGAATTGAGTCAATTGATAAGAGAGGAAACTCGTCAACGAAGGAGATTAAACTAAAATTTGATTTTCAGGAAATGGCAAGATTTGGAATTAACGTCGCTCAAATATCTCAAACAATCAGGGCCGCTTTTAACGGCGTAATTGCAACAGAAGACCCACTTCATGATTATACCTTAAACTACAGAGTACTACTTCCTAAAAAACAGAGAGGAAGTGAGCAAATACTCAAAGAACTACTTATTTTAAACAATGAAAAACGACTTGTACCCCTTAAAACCTTTACTAAATTTACAACTCAAAAAGGAGTAACTCAAGTACACCATACCAGAGGAATGCCTAATTTATTAATGAAAATACAAACAAAAACCAAAATTATAACTCCAAGACAAATGGCAAAAAAAATAAAGATATGGTGGGATTCAAATAAAAGTAATTATAAAAATATGAATATGAAAATAAAAGGTGAAGCAAAAGAAACTTCCGAATCAATGAGTGCGCTACTTTTTGCTATGATTATTAGCATCTCCCTTATCTATATGATCTTAGTCATTTTATTCAATTCTTATGCAATTCCATTTATTATTTTTACAATTCTCCCCTTTGGAGCAACAGGAGCCATGGTTGCTTTTATTTTACACGGTGTCCCCATGAACTTTATGGGACTCGTAGGTATTATTGGACTGTCAGGAATCTTAGTTAATGATGCAATTATTTTAGTTAGCACTTATATGCAAAATAAAACAATTAATGCAAAACAAGCCGCAATTTCAAGATTCCGCCCGATACTTCTAACAACAGTAACAACTGTTGCAGGCCTTCTTCCTAGCGTCTACGGTATAGGAGGAGACGTCAAAACCCTAGTTCCTGTAGTAATTGCACTTTCATATGGTTTACTTACGGGAACATTAGCAAATTTAATTTTACTTCCTCTACTACTTGAGAAATTTAAAAAACTTAAAAACATTTAACTAAAATAATTATTATATTAATTCGTGGAGATACAATGAAAAAGATTGGAACAGATGAACTTAAAACGGAAATTATTGCAGGAGCTACAACTTTTCTTGCTACAGTTTATATTATCATTGTAAATCCGGCCATACTAGCTAAAACAGGAATGCCGTTTCCTGCACTAGTAACCGCAACTGTTATGGTTACAGTACTAAGTACACTACTAATGGGATTGTATGGAAAAAATCCTATTGTCTTAGCTCCCGGCATGGGACTCAACGCTTTTTTTACATTTAGTGTGGTTTTAGGAATGAAAATCCCTTGGCAAACTGCTCTTGGTACAATTTTCTGGGCCGGAATAATTTTTCTACTTCTTTCTATTTTTAATATTCGAACCAAAATTGTAAAGGCCATTCCTAGATCATTAAGACTTTCAATATCAGGGGGAATTGGACTCTTTATAGCTTTTATTGGTTTTGTAAATGGAGGCTTAGTAATCAGTCACCCTGCTACACTTGTAGGCGCGGGACCAATGAACGCCTCTACAATTACATTTATTATTGGTATTTTAATCACCTCATTACTGCTTATAAGAAAGTTTAAAGGAGCATTTTTAATTGGCATAATGGTTACGACAATTATTGCCTTTCCCATTGGGAGATGGTGGGGAGATGCAAGCTCAATTAATTTCGGAGTAAAAACTTTAGTTACATGGAGTGGCCTTTTTTCAGCTCCGAACTTTGAACTATTTGGGCAACTTGATCTGTTAGGCTCACTTAAATTTGCATTTTTTCCTGTAATTTTTGCATTTATTTTTACAGATATGTTTGATAGTCTCTCCACATTTATAGGAGTAGCTGAAGCTGCAGACCTTAAAGATGAAAATGGTGATCCTAGAAATATTAAGCAGTCATTAATTGTAGATTCACTCGCCACCATTTTTTCAGCAATCTTTGGAACTAGCTCAGCTACTAGTTATATTGAATCTGCTGCGGGTATAAAGGCTGGAGGGCGAACAGGAGTAACTGCAATTGTTGCTGCAATACTTTTTATGCCACTGATTTTTTTATCTCCATTAATATCCATGATTCCATCGATTGCCACCGCTCCAATTCTCGTATTAGTTGGTATTTTTATGATGACTCCTATTTTAAAGATTAATTGGTCTGATTTTGAAGAGGCGGTTCCCGCTTTTTTATCTTTTATACTTATTCCCCTAACATACTCAATATCGACAGGAATTATTTGGGGATTTTTAAGTTATGGTTTCATAAAACTGTTTAATGGCAAATACAAAGAAGTTTCTCCTTTTTTGTGGATTATAAATCTATGCTGCATTTGCGCTCTTATTCTTACAAATTAATTAAAATATTCTCAAAAGTTAAAAGACAACAGCAATTAATGGGTGTATCTTCTTTTTTTAAATAATGCATAAGGAGATCATAATGAAAATTGCAGTACCTGTGGCCAACAAAGTTTTATGTACCCATTTTGGACATTGTGAAATTTTTTCTTTTTTTGAAATTGATGAAGAAAACAAAACAATTATTAAACGAGAAGATGTTACTCCTCCTGCTCATACTCCCGGAAGTATTCCAAAATGGATTGCTGAACAAAAAGCAAACCTACTACTTGCAGGCGGAATTGGACAAATGGCCCAAAATATTTTGACTCAAAATGGAGTGAAAGTAATATTCGGACTTAATGAATCTGATCCTGAACAAGCAGTTCTAGATTATTTAAATAATAAACTTTCAACAGACTCTAATGCCTGTAATCATTAAAATTATTAATTACAGGCAATAAAATTTTATCTATTGCTTCTATTTCCACCTGAGCGATTAAGACCTCTACCGCTTCCAGAGTTCAGACCTCTTCCTACGTTTTCATCATTATGATCTTCTTGATTATTATTGTTGTTTATCCCCTGTCCTCGGCCTTGTCCTCGCCCAATGCCATCCTTATTTCCAGACTTTCTTCCTAATCCTCTTCCTGATCCACACCCGTTACTGTTTGGACCTGATCCATCTCCTCTTGGCATAACTACCTCCTAGCAAAATACCTTATACATTATTATCTCTACCTTCTATCTCAATTGCATTTCCATCAATCAATGCTTTAAAAACTTTTTCTCTCGTACTTTCAACTAGTCTTTGAATAGTTGAGCTTGAAGTATTCATTTTTTCTGCCGCGCTACTTTGGCTTAAATGTTCAGTATCTACAAGCCTAATGGCCTCTAATTCTTCAGCTGTGATTGTAACAACACCTAATTCAGATAATTTTTTACCTCTAGGCTTAAAAAAATATTGATCATAATCACATTCGATATGTTTATTTTTTCTTTTTCGTCCTCTTCTCATAAATTCTCACGATATATTTTCCAACTTTTTTTGGTATATACCCAT
>DAOVTR010000265.1 GCA_030633015.1 Bdellovibrionales bacterium | reverse complement strand
TTCTTTATCAAAAGAAATTGCCTGATGGCCTCCATCTCTACAGGCAATATGGCAAGCTCCGCAGGCAACGCATCTGTCTTGATCAATATGTGATACAACACTATTTTTTTGAATAAGCTGATCATGGGTTGTTATATATGGCAATGACCGACCAATAATCTCGGATACGTTTTTTATACTGTTTTTTTGCATAAAATAAGTTAGGCCACTTAGAAGATCATTAATAAGATCAAAACCATAATGCATTACAGCAGTACAAAACTGAACATTACTCGCACCACATGCCATAAGCTCAATTGCATCAGACCAGGTGACTGGGCCACCGGTTCCAGTAATTGCTATATCAACATTTTTTTTAATTTCAGCAATATTTCTAAGAGTTATTGGTTTTATTGCAGGCCCTGTATACCCACTATAAGTGCTTAGGCCTCCGACATTTGGGTATGGAATAAAATTATCAAGATCTATGCCCATCAAAGAGGGAATTGAATTACTCGCACATATTCCATCTGCTCCACTCTCCTTAATTGCGTTAGCAATTTCTACAATGTCAGTAACTTGAGGAGTGATTTTTATCACGATAGGAATTTTCTTAGATGCATCTTTTATCCACCTAGAAACTGTTTTAACCAATTTAGGGTCTTGGCCCAACATGAATCCAGGTTTAGAACCAAGAGTTCCTTGAGGACATGAGAAGCTACACTCAATTAAATCTGCACCAGCTTTTTCAAGTCTAACAACCAGACTCTGCCAGTCCTCTTTTTTTTCACCCATAATTGATGCGATAACAATTTTTTTTGGAAATTCTTTTTTTAGAATTTTAATTCTCTTTTCTATTATATCTACATGGTGCTCACTGATAAGATCAATATTCCCTAGTCCCATTAGTTTCTTATTGTTAAGCTTGGCATCTTTCATCATTGGGTACTTTAGAGGAACAGGATTTGATTCAATACTAGTTGTTTTTAAAACAGCTCCGGCCCATCCTGCTTTAAATGCAGAGCGAATCATTTCAATATCATCGGAAGGGGGCGCGGCTGCAAGTATAAATGGATTTTCAAAGGTAATTCCACAAAAAATTGTTGAGAGATCAATTTTTTCAAATTTATAATAATCATTGAAATTAATTTGATCGAAACTTTCATTGATAGAGTCTAAAACAATTTTAGCACAATCACGTCCATCGGCAACAGAGTGTACTACTGATTTATCACTGCATACAATATCACCTGTTACAAATACTTTTTTATTATTTGTTTTATGTTTATCAGAATCATTTTTAATTTTTATTGAATTTTCCTTAAAATAATCAAAATCCATTTCTTCACCAACGGCCATAACCACTGTATCTGCCTTAAGATCAAAGAAGGTGTTTTTTAAAGGTTTAACTTCTCTACGTTTTGTATTTTCTTTTTTGAAATCAATTTCCATTAGTTGGCATTTAATAGATTGAACTTTTTTATCACCACAAATCTCAAGAGGAGAAGTTAAGTATAGAAAATTAACTCCTAATTTTTTTGCTACTTCTTTTTCTTTTTTCCATGCAGGCATCTCATTTTCTGTTCTTCTGTACACGACCGTAACATTTTTTGCACCATAACTTATGCATGCTTGAGCACTATCAAGAGCAGAGTTGCCCCCACCGATAATGACGACGCTGTTTCCAATTTCAGAAGGTTTAGATAAACGATGATTTTTTAAAATTTCTTTTGATAAAAAAACGTTTTCTAAATGTTCACCTTTAATATTTAAAGTTTTAGATTTTCCAAGTCCTGTTGCGAGTATACAAGCATCATATAGGGTAGTAAGTTCAATAATATTAGGAGCATTGTCTCCTGTTATAAAATTAACTCCAAATTCTTTTATCCAGTTTAACTCTTTTTCAACAATTTCATTTGGTAGTCTATATTCAGGTATTCCATAATAAAGAAGTCCGCCAGGTTTTTTAGATTTCTCATAGACATCGACGTCCATTCCATTTCGAGCAAGTTCGTATGCGCATGAGATACCTGCAGGGCCAGAACCAACAATGGCTGCTTTTTTCCCGATCTTTGCTACTGGAATAACTTTTGGTTCCTGTCCTACAAATTGATCACAAACAAATTGTTGTAGTTTATTTATCTCTATTGGCCGAATCAATTTATGTGAGGTGCACTTTTTTTTACAAGTTTCATCAGCATTACAAAGTCTCGCACAACTGGCACCCATAGTGTTTGCCATCTTTATTAGATGGTATGCGCCAAGATAATTTTTAAAAGTAATATTTCTAATAAATTCTTTTACAGGTGTCTTTGTAGGACATCCTTGTTGGCATGGGGCATCTTCACATAGAAGACATCTGTTAGCTTCTTGAAGAGCTTGCTCTTCAGTGTAGTTTTTCATTGAATCATTTAAAATAGTATCAATCATGTAGTCCTCTAGCTATTTTTTATTAACTCATTAAATTCATTAATGAGTTCATCTATTTGATGGTCTTGGTTAAAGTGCTTTGTCCAATATGTGGAATCAGTCCATTGAGTATTAAGTTCAGATAATTCTCTTTGTTGTTGTTCGATCCAAGTGAAATATTTAAGATTATGAATTCTTTTTTTCTGATAATAGTTTAACTCCTCCATATGATCTATTCCAATATTACCAAGATGATCAAAATCAACGTGACTATTGGTTTGAGAGTATTGACCTCTCTCTTGAGTGAGTTCTCCAAGTCTTGATTTATAAAGTTCCATGGAGTCAGTTGCAACCGTTGCAATATAATCTTTATCAGTTAATTCATAATATTTTGCAAATTTGATTGCGGCAATAACGTTTGCTACTCCAGAGATACCCAGTAAGTCCAGTTGATCTACTAGAGCAGGGTTAATTCCTTTCTCTTTTAGTAATGATCTTCCTGTCATTTCGTTAAACAGTCTTATAAATCTCATGGGTGATTCATCATCAACGGCAATTATCATATCAGTATTTTTAGCATCATGAATCCAAGGAACATGCTTATCTCCAATCCCTTCAATTCTATGATCTCCAAATCCATTTAATAACATTGTTGGACATTGCAGAGCTTCAGCAGCGGCAACTTTTGAATGAGGGTATCTGGTTTTAAGATAATATCCCGCTCCTAAAGTTCCACCTGAACCTGAAGTAAATATTCCTCCTGCGTAATTGTCACCATCTTTCATATATGATTGCAGTACTTCATCAATGGCCTTTCCTGTAATATTGTAGTGCCACATTGGATTTCCCATCTCTTCAAATTGATTGAAGATATTTATATCGTCTCTGGTTTCTCTAAGTTCCCAACATTTATCAAAGATTTCTTTAACATTACTTTCGCAACCAGGAGTAGCAATCACTTCACCAGCAACTTTGGATAGCCATTCAAATCTCTCTTTTGACATATTTTCAGGTAAGATTGCAATTGATTGACAACCTAAAAGAGTTGAAACGTATGCTCCACCTCGACAAAAATTTCCGGTAGAGGGCCATACTGCTTTGTCGTTTAATGGAGAAAATTGTCCAGTAATTAATTTAGGGGCAAGGCAACCATAAGTTGCACCTACTTTATGGGCACCTGTAGGAAAGTACTTTCCTATAATTACTATAATATTTG
>DAOVTR010000344.1 GCA_030633015.1 Bdellovibrionales bacterium | reverse complement strand
TTCATTTTCAAATCATATTTTAAATTTACAAGTATTGAAAATTTATCACTGAGTTTATACTGACCAAAAAAACCTACTGCTTGTCTCCACTTAATTTCATCTCCGTAAAATGATTCACCAGAGTCCCCTCCACTTAAAAGTTGAATGTAGTGTAGGGCCAGTGAATATTTTTGGCGAATATAACTAGTTTTTGCATGAAAATAACTTTGTTTTGCATAAGATGGCTCTATTTTATAATATTCTGAATCAAATACATCATGATTTTCCTGAGCAAAAGTAATTGGATCTTTTATAATCCCTCCTAAATTTGTTTTAAAATCTCCATTAGGATCAATAACTTTAACTCCTGCATTCACTTTTAAAAATCTTGATAATTTTTGATTAGCATCAATTCCATAAACAACATGATGATTTATGGCCGGACTAATTGTTACAGGAACTCGATCATACTCTTTTGCTAGTTTTGCCTCACCATGTTGTCTAAATTGATTTTCTGGTTTATAAATAGTAAAAGCCGAAATTGTACCGTTATAAAACTTCCTCTGAATCCTAAGCCCAAAACTTGTTTGAAAAAAAACATCCATCATTTCAGGTGTTTTTACAGTATAATCAATAGGCAAGGTTTGCTCCAACACTACGGTACGTGTTGGAGGAAGAGAAACCCAATCATGATAACTAGAAATAGCACCATCTCCAAAATTATAACTTGGATTAGTTGTTGGTATATATAAATAAGAAGCAAACAAAGATAACTTATATTTACCAAATTTTACATCTGTAAATAGTCCTGATATCCCCTCTTGCTTGTCATTTAAAAGTCCCATGCCTTGTAAGGGATTTAAATCAGATAAAAGCCAATAACTTTCATCTGGGTGCCACTTAATTATTTTTTTACCAAAAGACCAACATGTATTTTTTGTATCATGTGAAACGTAAAATTCAGGAAGAGAAAAGATATAATCGTTATAATATCTCGTATATTTCAATTCTCCTTCTACATATGTTCTAATATATTTAGTTGAAAAATCATTTTTATAAGACAATCCATACCAATCACTTGAATTAATAGATCCCGTGTTCTCATTTAAATTGCTAAGAGTTTCTACAAAAACATGAGAAGATGATGCAATCAATTGAGTATTGCTTAAACATATGAAAAATATTATTAAAAAAATATATTGAAACTTAATAAACTCTCCTTAAAAAGCCATTCATCTTAGTAACAATTTAGTCATAGTAAACTATCAGAAAAATCAATTTAGTCCACTAAAACAATTATTACGGCAAAAACCAGCATATTTTACACACCCACCCATAGCAGTAACCGCGTAGAATCACTAGGTATTACTCGGCGTGTAATTATAACGCCAGATCTAGATTTTTCCGTTTATTTTTTAATTTTTTCTGTTAGTTTAAGACTATGAAATACCTTAAAAATTGGATTCTTATAATTGCTTTTATGCAAATTAGCTGTAGTCAATTTTTTGATGACAATCCTAAAAGCAAAACATTCTCTGGCACTGACTTAGCGTATGCCTGCACTATTGATCCTGAAATACTTGGTAGAATGCTTGTTGAAGATGCCAAAACTCAAATAATTTGTCTTGAACAAAATTTTCGTCAATTTGAAAAATATGTAGAAAGAGAAAATAGAGATTATATTTCTGAAGACGAAATAGGTGTTTTTGTTTCAAAATTTTTTCAAGATAGCTCAGCAAAAATAATAGGAGCTTTAAAACTACTTTTCAAACTCAATATGCTTATTTTAAATGATCGTCCAGATCGACTATCCACTGAAAATATTGGACGTATTACTAAATTACTAATTTCTTCTAATAAGGAAGCTGTAATTTTAAGTAGAATTTTAAAAGAGATAAATAACAGCAACTTTATAAATCTAAGAGATGAATTTTTTCAATCTCTGGAACGGTTTGCCAAAACAACTCTGAATATTATTGACGAGAAAGTTGAATCTGATAAAGATTCTGATCTAAATATTAGAGAGTTTTTTAAAGATCTCAATAATCTAGAAGGCATTGAAGTAGACCTTGAGACAATTGATGCTTACCTCTTCATTAAAAGACTTTTTGTTGGAGGAACCAAAGATCAAATGACTTCTTATGAATTAAAAAAATTCATAAGGAAAATGCCATATATGGCAACATTGGCATTTGAATTATATTTTATTGGCCCAAATAACTTTAAAAACAGTGACTACTTATATAAATTCTATGGTGAAAAAATTGATGAATTAAAAAACTTACTTCACCCACTAGATCAAAATGATATTTTATTTACAACAAAAGATCTAGTAATCATGATTGAATCTTTACCTGGTCAAGAGGATAATCTCGATAATTATGAAAAGGCCATAGAGATAATTAAAGAAAAATTCTTAGGTGGTGACAAGGCATTTTTTACTTTTAAGGATATTAAAAATGCTTTATCACAAATTGGAGATTTATCTAAAGCTGTTTTTTTTAACTTTATAACTTATGATCATCCTGATATTAATAAAAAAATGGAAAATGATGAACCAATAACAAGTTTAACTTTTCCTAAGCTCAAAGAATATGAAATTTTCTCTCCAATTGAACTTGAAAATTTAAAAGATAATTTTTTACAATTAGCCGTAACAAATCGTTTTTATCGTCTATCGAATGGGTTGCAATATTATAGACACACAAATGTTAGAACCAAATATGGAATGAATGAGTCATATGTTTTACAATGGGGTGTAAGTAAACTTCTAAAGGCATATGGAAGACGAGTTGCAGATTATGGTAATCAATATTTAATTAGTACCGAAGATCTCAATATGTTTCTTTACGATTTTAAACCCTTTTTAGAAGCCGTGAATATGTGGACTGAAAATCCTGCCACTT
>DAOVTR010000192.1 GCA_030633015.1 Bdellovibrionales bacterium | reverse complement strand
ATATATAATTCTTGGGAATTAGCTCATCATTGAGGTGTTTTATCACCTCACTATTTTCATTTCTCAGTTCATTTGTTACAACACTATAACTTTGGTGTTCATCAATAACTTTTGCATTTTCAAGGTAAATCCAAAACAAGCGGATTGGATTTGCAACCTC
The DNA here is from genome assembly GCA_030633015.1 of Bdellovibrionales bacterium. The sequence continues at coordinate 4,315 of DAOVTR010000192.1, read as the reverse complement.
ATCACTAAAGTCGTTAAGTATTTCATCAATTAAATTTTCATTTAATGTATAACTTCTAAGTTCAGTAAAAAGATTATATATTTGAATAAATCTCTTGTAATTATCACTAGAAAATTTTATTTTCCAGAGCGCAGCAAGTTCAAGCATTAACTCTGATTTTGTTTTATAGTCACTTGATGAAAATATTTTTAACAAGCCCGTTATAAAACTGGAGATGGTAACAACTTGTACATTTGTTATTTTAATGTCACTGTTTTTTGAACTGTTTTGTCTGTATAAATCAGCGAGACTGGGACTTGGACAGATAACAACGGTATCAAGGTCAATATTATTAATAAAATCTTGATTAAAACCTTCAATATTTTTTTCATATGAAATTATTTTAATCACAATTTATTCACAATTATTTAAAGATGTTTAATAATATATCTCTTTTACTTTTCTGTTTAGGAGACACCAGTATTCTTTGAAAAATTTCACTCTCTTCGAAGATTCCACAAAAATTTTCAGCTCGAGCTCCCGTTGCAAAAACGCTAGACATTAATGATGATCTTTTATAAAGAATATTTTTTCCTTTTGTTGCAAAATCAATCCAGGGTCTCCCCTTTTTCGGAAACTCTATATTTTTAACATTGGAGCTACTAATAAGAAGCAGCATTTGATTACTTAGATTCGCTTTTTCCAAGAAAAATTTGACAACTTGTTCTATCTCAACAAGAACTTTTTTCGCTTCAATAATATTTTTATTATTTAAAGCTTTCAAATATTTATGATCTTGAATTATAAAAAGATGTCTCCTTGAGTTTTTTGCAAATCTTGAATAAATAGACTTTACATTATTTGAAATACTAGAATAACAAGAAGCATTAACACATGATTTATCATAATAAAGCTGTGGCATTCCTAGGTCTTTTCTCTCTTGATAATGATAAACAGAATCTAAATTTGATTTAGGTGCTCTCATGGCCCAAAACCAAACATTTTTTAAAAAATCTTTCCCATCTTTAGGACAAATCATACAATCGTCATACAAATTTGTTTTAGACTCACCAGTCTCAAAAATACCCGCCTTATATCCTAATTTACCTAAATATTTCCATATTGGTTCTTGCTTATAATCTTCACAACTATTTTTAATATTTTTACTTCCTGTTATCTGAGATAAAAAACTATTTTTTGAGCCTGGCCTTAAATTAAAGAGATTATAATTCCACATTTTACCTAAGCAAGTCGCACTTTCAATAAAAGTCTTATTATTCGCTAAAAGATCTGAAAAACGAAGCATAGCAAGATGTTCTTCTTGTAAACCTGCAACCTGAATCCAAATTATTTTATAGGGTGTTATCCCCATTTTTTGACTCTTTAGCCCAACAGTTGGTATCTTCGTACAGCCACTCAAAACTAGTAAAAGTACCAAAATGCATCTTTTCAATCTATTTCGTTGCAAGATTACTCCAATATACTGACTTTTTAAATTATATCGCAATAAAAGTATACTTTTTATTTAACTATTATTCTAAAATATTTTATTGTTATTCTATACAATTATTTTAGGAGTTATAAATGACCAATAATCTTTCATCTCTAGCAACAAGAGAAATAATGTGGAATATACCCTCTTGGTATGGATATGTTATGTATGTCTTATTTATTATTGCTGTAATCGTTTTCATTGTTGGAATGCAAAAAAAATTAAAATTCATTATTGGCAGCGCAGGTCTAAAAGCGCTTATTCCTTCAAACTTGAATATTGGCAATTTTCTCAAAAGTACATTTCTACAACGTAAACTAGCACGAAACATGACTGCAGGATTTTTCCATGGATTAATTTTCTTCTCTTTCTGGATTTTAATAGTAGCAACAACTCTTGTTGGAATTCATTATGATACACCACTGAAAATCTTTGATGGTACCATCTATAAAATAACTTCATTCTTAGCTGATTTTGCCGGCTTGGCTGTACTTTTAGGAGTCTTAATCGCCTTCTTTAGAAGATATATCCAAAAACCAAAGCACTTAGAAGCAAGTAGGCCATGGCGAGAAATAACCATGTATCTATTTCTTATAAATTTTATTGTTATTGGTTTTTTACTTGAAGGGCTTCGAATATATGGAACAGACTTACCAAAATTTGAAGCTATTTGGTCACCCCTTGGTAATCTCATCGCAATTTGCTTTTCATTCATTTCCCTCTCTAGCTCTTTGACCTCTGTCATTCATGAAATACTATGGATTGAGCACATGATAACCACCATGATTTTTATCGCCATATTGCCTTACACCAAATTTATTCATTTTTTATTTGGGCCATACAACGCCTTAATCACTGAGGACAAACAGGGTGCAGTATTAAAGCCAATGGACTTTGAAAATGAGGATGCAGAAACATTTGGATTAGGAATCGTTGACGAACTTACTTTTAAAAATAAAGTTGATACAATTGCCTGTGTCGAGTGTGGTAGATGTACAGAGGTTTGCCCTGCAAATGCATCTGGAAGAATTTTAGATCCAAAAAAAATAATTACTAAGATCAGAGATTTTACTGAAGAAAATAAATATGCAGGTAATGTTAATTTCTGGGAACCATCTCAACTGTTTGAATTTAACGAACTTGATGCTTGTACTACTTGTGGTGCTTGCATGGAAGAGTGCCCTCAGTCAATTGAACATGTACAATTGATTCAAGAAGCAAGAAGATATAAAGTTCTTACCCTCGGTGAAATCCCTCCAATGGCCGCTGATGCTACAAATAAGGTTAAAGTTAACGGCAACCCTTGGGGAATTGCTCAGCATGACCGATTCGATTGGGCAAAAGACCTCGATTTACCAATTATTGAAGCAGGAAAAAAGGTTGATTATTTATATTTTGTCGGTTGCGCAGGTGCATACGATTCAGACAACCAAAAAGTTGTAAAGGATACTTTGGCCCTGCTAAAAAAAGCAGATGTTAGCTTTGCAGTCTTGGGAGAAAAAGAAAAATGCTGTGGCGATCCAGTTCGTCGTTTTGGTGATGATCATAGTTTTTATGAAATTGCAATTGAAAATATTGAAACATTTAAACAATACAGTTTTAATAAAATCGTAACCCACTGTCCTCACTGTATGCACACAATTGGAAAAGAATATTCAAAGTTTGACCTTGAATCTTTTGAAGTTATCCATCACACACAACTTCTATCTGAATTAATTGATATTGGAAAACTTACTCCGATTAAAGAGGTTAAGCAGGAATTAACTTTTCATGATCCGTGTTATATTGGAAGACATAACGGAACATATGATTCACCAAGAAAAATCCTTAACTCAATCAAAGGGATTAAGATTAAGGAAATGGATAAAATAAAAGATAAAGCAAATTGCTGCGGAATGGGTGGTGGAAACATGTGGTATGAGTTACCTGAAGGTGAACATGTGAGCCTAAATAGATTAAGAGAAATTGGTGATACCAATGTTAATAAGCTTGCAACTGCCTGCACATATTGCCTAATTAATTTCAACTCAAGCAAAGGACAAATTGAAAAAACAGAAAATATTGAAATTGAAGATGTTGCCTCCATATTGGCAAAATCAATTTTATAGAAAACAAAAAATAATTATCTCTGTTTTTATAACTGTTTTGTTATCAAATACAGTTATCGCAAACAACACTTTGCCTGGACTAATTGAGCTTTTTGAAAAAAAAATAAACTACCAGAACAAAGAATATGACGATTATCTTAAAACATTATCCTCACAAGATAACAGTGGAATATCTAATCTTTCTGATTTATCAAAATATAAAAAGATAACTCTTGATCCGATTTTTTTAAAATCAGTTTTTTTCTATTCTGATAATAAATTTCTAGAGCTCACCAAGAGCAAGATATGTAACACATATCTTGCTCTTGAGTTTAACTTACTAAAAAACCATAGAGGACCGGTAAATAAAATAATAATTAACTATCAAGACAACAAACAAAAGAAGCAAGCAATCGTAACAAAAAAACAATTTTTTAATTACATAAACATTAATGTCTGTCCAAAGAACAAAGAAATCTCTGAAAGTTTTAAGAAAAAAAACATACTTGAAACTATTAATAAGATGAACTTCGAAATACCAAAAACTTACCCCGACTGTAAAAAAACTTTCGATTTTTGGGAAAAAAATGACTATCTATTAGCTCTTTGCTCTATTCCTCAGCAAATAAGACTGGCAAGGAAATTAAAAAGCAAAACAAAAAGACTAGATCAAAGTCATTATTTTTCAAACTATTCCTCAGGTAAGCATTTAGAAAAAAATCTTACTATATTTCAAAAGTCATATATTAATAATCTT
>DAOVTR010000055.1 GCA_030633015.1 Bdellovibrionales bacterium | reverse complement strand
GATAAGTTTCTACCAACAACTCTCTCACTTACTCCTACTGTATATATTCTCAATATGGGACGAGAATAAATAGTTTTAATTTAAATAGCTCTCAATTAAATTGCCGCTTGTGCGTAAGTAGTGCGTAAGTTATACTTAGAGCTATGAAAAACAATAAAATCGTAATCTCTTCCCAAGTGGCTAATTGTGGACTTTTCGGCCTGTCTGAAGATCATAAAAGCTCATATCAATCTCTTGATGAGTTTTTTATTAAAAAAACACACTCTACATTTTTCTTTAAAGCTAAGGGATACTCCATGGAGCCACTAATTATGAGTGATGATGTTTTGATTGTTGATAGGTCTAAAGAGGTTAAATCAGGCCAAGTAATAGTTGCTTCAATTGAAGGTGAATTTATGTGTAAGCAATATATTAAAGATGATGATCAGATTATTTTAAGATCAATAAATCCAAGATGTGAAGATATTATTGCTAGAGATTTTCAAGACTATATACTTTTCGGGGCCGTTACTGGCCTTGCTCGGAAATTTAACACTAATGATTATTCTTGTTGATTGTAACTCTTTTTTTTGCAGTTGTGAGCGATTATTTCGACCAGATTTAAACGATAGCCCGGTTATTGTATTAAGTAATAATGATGGCTGCGTAATTGCGAGAACTTCCGAGGCAAAAAAGTTAAATATTCCAATGGTTGCTCCTTTTTTTAAAATAAAAGAGTTGTGTAAGAAAAATGGTGTTTCAGTTTTTTCATCAAATTTTCCATTATATACAAATATTTCAAACAGAGTTATGGAATCCCTAAAAGAGTTTAGTTCTGATATTGAAATATATTCTATAGATGAAGCCTTTTTAGAAATAAAAATCAGAGAAATTGATACTAACTGGAAAGAAATTGGAAATATTATAAAAAAAACAGTTGAAAAAGACGTAGGAATTCCTGTTAGTGTCGGAATTGCTCCAACTAAAACACTAGCTAAAATTGCAAATAATATGGCTAAAAAACGCCAAATATATAAAGGAGTATGCTGTATTTTGGGTGATAATAACAATAAAAATATTCTAGAGTCAATCTTAGTGGGAGAGATTTGGGGTATAGGAAAAAAACAATCCATAAAATTAAATATTTTAGGAATTAAAAATGCTTATGAATTTAAGAAGTTTAATAATATTAAATTAATAGGAAGATCACTAGGCAAAACAGGCATGCAGATTAAATCAGAATTAAATGGAATTGTTTGTTTTTCCATTTTGTTAAAAACAAACAATAAAAAAGAAATAATGTGTTCAAGAAGTTTTTCAACTCCTGTTGAAACAATGGATGATTTTATAGAGTATGTCTCTTTATATATATCATCATCTGCAAGCAAGCTTAGATTACAGAATTCAATTTGTTGTGGAGTTGAGGTTTTTGCCATGACTGGGCTTCATGATTTAAATAGTTATTTTTTTAATGATAGGAAAAAGGTTTTAGAAAGTACAAATGATACTAGAGTGCTTTTAAAAAGTGCACTTGAAATTGTTAAAAATAAATATAGAAGTGGCATGAGATATAAAAAAATAGGTATAAGATTATATGACATTTACAATTTAGAACATTGCCAATTAGATATGTTCACTGCTGTAGAGAGCAAGAGTGATCAAAAATTGATGGAAATAATTGATAAAATTAATAGTATGCATGGAGATAATATTTTAAAGTTTGCTTCTAGTGGAGTTCAGAAATCTTCAGTTCGGATTAATCAAGGATTTAAATCACCTCGATATGTATCTAGTTGGAATGAATTACCTCCTGTGCATTAGCTGGTTGACATCTATTTCATAAAGGTTATAAGCTTTTTTGCTACATGTAGGAGGAGCAAGTGAAAGAATTAGAAAGAGAGATAGATGATCTTTTATTAGAGTTAGATGATGAAGTCTTACTCGGTAAAATGGATTTTAAGCAGAAGATCAAGTATTTGGTTGTAGAGTTTCAGGCACTTCATTTTGAAAATCTTATTTTGAATATTGGTATTGCTAACGGTTTTAATCATGATGATATTGAGCATCTTGCAGAGTTGATTGAAGACGCAGGTGAAAAATTAGATGATAAAAATTTACTATCAGAAGATGAGATGGATTTAATTATTGAATCTGTAAAAAAAAGAAGTGTTGATATTAAGAAAAAATTGAATTAATTGAAAAACATACTGGATTAGTACGGCATTTTTTATCTTAAGAGTTTAGATTACATTCCGAATAAGTCTTAATGAAAGTTTTAAAAAAAAGAGAGAGAAGAAGAAGGTTATTGATTAATCCTTCTTTTCAATTAAGGTTTATCGGGTACATGGCCGCAGGAGTTGTTTTTTCATTAATTGCATTTTACATTGCAGATATTTATTTTTTTAATACGTTAATACAGCATGGAAAAGATTTTAATCTTCCACCAGATCATATTTATTTTCAGCTTATTTCTCAACAGCAAGGATTGATGCATAATATATTTTTTGTAACAAGATTAATTGTTTTTTTTGTGTTTTCGCTGTCAGGATTACTATTATCTCATAGAATTGCAGGTCCTCTTTATAATCTTAAAAAATATTTAGTTCAGTCAGCTAGTAATGATAATTTATCTCAATTACAGTTTAGAAAATCAGATTTCTTTCAAGAAATTCCAGAAGCATTTAATCTTTATCTTAAAAAAAGAGTTAAATTGCAAGATAATACATTTATAAATGAGAATGTTAATAAAAGTTTAAATAACGAGATAAAAAAAGCAAGTTAGATTAGTCTTCATTATTATATTCATTCAATCTTTTATTTAACTCTTTAAGGGAGTTTTTCCAATTCTTCTGATCTTTGGACTTTTTTCTATGATTTGTTTTTGTTTTTAACCCATTTTTTAAGGATAACTCTTTTTGTGTATAGTAGTATTTCAAAAAAGAATCAGTTTCTTTATTCATAAGATTTTTAATTGCTTGATCATTTAGAGTTAAGAGTTTTTCAGAATTACCTTCTTTTCCATAAATTGCAATCAAGTGCGATTTCGGATTTAAGATATTTGTTTTGTTGCTTAATTTATTTTTTAAATTAATTTTTCCTTTTAAAAGTGCTACTTGTAAAACATCTTGATCTACTTGATTTTTTCTAAGATTAGATAGTACAATTGTTCCTCTTACCCCAAGGGAAACATTTTTTCCTAGATTTATTTTTATTTCTCCAGGTTTTGATTTGTTTGGAAAGTGAGCCTTCATTTTTCCTTTAATAAAGTTATAAACTGTTCTTCGATCTTTATCTTTTGTAAAACTTGATGAATTAAATTCGAAGACTGAATTGCTTGCAATTGTAAAAATACTATCATCAATCATGTTCATTTTAATTTTAATAATTGTTTTATTTTCCGTTTTTATCGTATCTCCAATATATATTTTTTCATTTTTTCTTAAAATACTATCATTACCTTTTTTGTTGATTTTTGTGGCATCTCCACGAAGTAGTATTACTTTTCCGAGGTAGGTTGGAACTGCCATGGATGTTTTGGGATCAAGCTTTAAGGATTGTCCATATGATGAGATATTAAAGATTAGAAATATTAGTATTAAACGGGATATAACTTTAATCATTTTAACTCCAACAATTTTAATGTTTGATTAATGTTATAAAAAAAAATAAAAAAAGGGCAGTTAAAACTGCCCTTTTTTATAATTAAAATTCATGAGGAATTCGGGCAACTTTTTTGTATTGTTCTACTCTTTTCTTTATATTTTCAAAAAGAAGAAAGTCAATTTCTTCGGAGTAGAGGATAATACCGCTTGAAAGCTCAATTGCCAGATCATTTTGTATGGCAGATATTAAGTCTTTGGTTAGAATATCTTCAACTTTGAATATTTCGCCATCAATAGTTTCAATTGCTACTAAATTTGCTTGTTGATTTAAAAAAACAACAGGCGCCAATATGGTATCATCTGGCTGCGGAAGGCGAGCATAAGAGCTTGCTGCAAAAATTAGAAACGCTGCTAAAACGAGTAAATGAAATGTTTTCATATTTAAATCCTTTAATAGTTATTAATTACAATCCTAGTAATTAAAACTTAAAATCCGTTTTAAGTTTATTTTCCATATAAATATTCAATTACTGTGCCAGAAATAAAACACTTAACCAGCTAGAATTACATATAGTAATCCGGCTTAATTGGCCCCGGTCCTATCGCACATAAAGAGGTGAGCATAATGGCACTAGCTTATTTTAAGATATTGATAGTTTTTTCATTAAAGCAGTGGGAATTTGTTCTAGGTCACGAATGTCACTTTGGGCACCGATATCAATTGCTACTCTAGGCATTCCAAAAACAATACATGTTGATTCGCTTTGGGCTATTGTAAAAGATCCTTTATTTTTCATCTTAAGTAACCCCTCTGCTCCGTCTTTTCCCATGCCTGTCAAAATTACACCAATTGCATTTCTTCCGACATGAGTGGCCACTGAATTAAAAAGTGCATCCACTGATGGACAGTGCCCATTTACTTTTTCGCCTTTCAAGCAGTTAACATAATAATTTCCTGGACTTCCCGCAACGGTCATCTGTAGTCCACCTTGAGCAACGAGAACTTTTCCAGGAAGAATTTTGTCACCATTTTTTGCTTCAACAACATATAAGTCTGTGAAGTCATTAAGTGTCTCAGCATAACTTTTTGTATATCCTGCAGGCATGTGCTGAGTTAAAACAATTCCAGGCATATTATGTGGAAGATTACTGAGAATATATTTCATTGTTTCGAGTCCACCAGTAGAGACACCCATTGCAATAATTTTTGTCTTATCAAGGATAGAAGTTTTAGTTATAACCTTTGATTCCCTTTTTCTACTCAACATTAATTTTTCAATATCAATTACCGCTGCGATTTTTATTTTTTCACATAATTCTTCCATAACGGATGCAAGACCACCTTGAACATCTCCTTTTGGTTTACTAATAAAATCTACGGCACCTATTTCCAGTGATTTCATTGTAATATTACTACCTCTCTTGGTTAGAGAGCTTACCATGATAACAGGAATAGGATATTGTGGGAGTAGTTGTGCTAAAAAATCAACGCCGGTCATTTTAGGCATTTCAATATCAAGGGTAACAACATCAGGCCTTAAAGAAAGTATTTTATCTCGAGCATCAAATGGATCAACAGCGGTTCCAACTACTATTAAATCAGGGTGTTGATTGATTCCTTTTTCAAGTATATGTCGTACAACAGCAGAGTCGTCTACAACTAATACTTTAATTTTTTCATCTGTCATAATATTTTTTTCCTATATATTCCTGGTGCAATATAATTAAATCTTTTATTTTTTCTTCCAAGCGACTCTGAATTACTTACAAAAAGATAACCTTGGGGCGTTAAATTATCTGCTATTTTATTTACAACATAGTTTATAATTTCTTCATCAAAATATATCATTACATTACGACAAAAAACAATATGAAATAGTTTTGTAAATGGATAAACTTCTGATCTCAAGTTGAATTGTTTAAAAAGTATATCAGATTTGATATCTTCTTTAATTTTATAATTTTGATCATCTATTTTAATGAAATACTTGTTTATCCTGCTTTGGCTAAGATAAAGAAGTTGTTCCTTAGAGTAATATCCACGCTGTGCATCTGAAAGTGCTCGAGTTGAAATATCAGTGGCAAGAATACCCGCCTTCCATTCATTATAATCTGATTTTAAAAAATCTCGTAAGTTCATTGATAGAGTGTAAGCTTCTTCACCAGTAGAACAGGCTGCACACCAAATGCGTAGATCTAAATCATTTTTTCTTTTAAGATCTCTGATTAAGGATGGATAAACATTGTTGGATAAATAATCAAAATGAGGTTCTTCTCTATTGAAATATGTATAGTTTGTTGTAATTGCGTTTGCAATATCGAGTAGGATGTCATCATTATTGCTTGAATCAATCTTTAAAAAAAGCTCGGTATAATTTTTGCATTTATATTTAGAAAGAAATGGGGATATTTTTTCTTTTACTATATCAATTTTTTCTTTAGGAATAGATATACCAAAATGTTTTTTAATAAGATTTTCTAGAGAATAAATATTGGGTTTGGAATCATAATTCACAAATTAAACAATGTTTTAGTTATAATTAATTTTTTATATTTTCTCGTTCCTGAACTTTTTCAATAAGGGTTGCAACATCTAGAATTAATCCAACTTCACCATCTCCTTGAATTGAGCAACCTGAGATTCCATTAATATAATTTAATTTAATATGTTCGAAATAACTAGGAAGGCTTTTGATGATTGTTTGATGTTGGCCTAACAGTTTATCAACAAGTAGTGCAACTGTATTCCCTCTACTTTCCACTATCATTAAGATACCTTTTTCAATGTCTTCCGTTGCATTTTTTATTTTATGTATTTGGTTTAGCCTAACAATTGGTATCATTCTATTTCTAATTTTGATAAGTTGTTGCCCTTGGGTTATTTGATCTATTTCTTTATCTTTTGCTTTGATTGATTCTTTAATTGATTCAATTGGGATTGTGTATTTAAAATTACCACATTTTACAAGCATTCCATCAATGATTGCCAGGGTTAAAGGTATTTTTATTGTAAACGTTGTTCCAGCACCTTGTTTGCTGTCGATAACAATTCTTCCTTTCATCTTTTGAATGTTTTGTATGACAACATCCATTCCTACGCCTCGCCCCGAAATGTCAGAAACTTCTTTTGCAGTAGAAAATCCAGGTGCAAAAATTAATTGATAAATGTCTTGATCTGTTAATTGTGATCCATCTCCTTCAATTAGTCCCGTTTCACTAGCCTTTTTAAGAATCGTATCTTTGTCTAATCCTCTTCCATCATCAGATACAATGATCCATACTTCTCCTGACTCATGAACAGCTCCAACCCTAATTTTACCTTCGCGAGGCTTGCCTGCTTTTATTCTATCTTCTTCAGTTTCTTCAATTCCATGATCTACACTGTTTCTAAGCATATGCAGTAGTGGATTATTTATTACATCAATTAGTGACTTATCAACTTCAGTTGATTCTCCAAAAAATTCAATTTTAACTTTTTTATTAGTTTTTTTGCTAATGTCATGAACAATTCTTACCATTTTTTTAAATAGAGATGATACCGGAATCATTCTCATTGCCATTGAGGTATCTTGAAGTTCGTTTAGTACCTTTGAGAAAAAGTGAAAAGATTTTTTTAATTGCTCTCCTCTTTTATTAGTAAAGTCAATATCTTTGAAAATCATAGTTTTTGCAATTAGTAGTTCACCAACTATATCATTTAAATAATCTAGTTTTTGTGTATCGATTCTAATGTCTTTTTTTACTATTTCAGTCTCAGTAGATGTGTTTTTTTTCTCTTTGTTTTCAGTAGATGTGGCTGGCGACGGCGTATTGTTTTGCTCTGGCAGTGGATCAGACTGTGGCTCTGGTTCGTTAGAAATATTTAGTTTAATTTCTTTTTGATCATCATTCTTATTTTGCATAATATTGCCTTTTTCAGGTTGAATAGTTTCATTTAAATATTTATCTAATAAAGTTAAATGTTTTTCCTTATCCCAGGATTTGAGATTATTATTAGTTGAAAAATCAACTCCTTCTTTGAGGTGATCTGTAAAAGAGACAAGGTCTTCTATGGTTTGAGAATTAACTTCAATTTTATTATTAATTAATTTATCCATTATGGTTTCGGCTTTGTGTGCAAAGTCTTGAAGTTCTGCAAAGTCGAAAAGTCCAAAGTTTCCTTTTAAGGTATGTACTGATCTGAAAATATCTTGAAATAGATCAGTTTTTGTAAGATCGTTAATTAATATCATTAAATTATTTTCAATATCATCTAAAAGTTCATTAACCTCTATATAAAATATTTTTAAGGCTTCATCGTCAATTAGTGATGAGATATTATTGGGGACTTCATTGTCTGCAGTTGTTTCTTCTTTAATTGAGGTTTCTTCGGGTAACGAGATTTTTATTTCGGTAACCGTCTCTGGTATAGGTTCGATATTTAGAACCGGACTTGTTTCTTCATCTTTTTTGTCAGGCATATCTTGAACTTCTTCTTGATATTCTAATTCTTTAAGTAGTTCTGGGTCAAGTTGTGCGCTTGCGCCAAGTTCTTTTAGTGATTCAATTGCAGCTTGGCTTAATTGTGGAAGTTTTGAACTACTACTTTGAGGTGTTATTTTGGTTTCATCTTTTTTATGAGGTTGTTTACCTTTAGTATCATCAATTAATCCGTTTAATTTTATGATAAAACTGTTTGCTTCTTCAGTAAATTCTTCATCTGTGTGTTTTTCCATTACAGTCGCGAGTGCTTTTCGAAGATAATCAAAAAAACCAATTAAGATTTCAAT
>DAOVTR010000247.1 GCA_030633015.1 Bdellovibrionales bacterium | reverse complement strand
ATTTTGGTTGAACAAATTAACATGATTGATGGACTTATGCCTAAAAATGGTTTTGTTGAGTCATTTTTTATACCATATTATTGTGAAGAGTGTGATGAAATCAGTGATTTGCTTTGTTCGAAGGGCAAGGATTACGGCGGAGTTGATTTTGAGCCAAAAGAGTTTATCTCATGTAATAAATGTGAAAACAATGCGGAAATAGATATAATAGAATCAAAATATTTAAAGTTCCTTAAAAAATTTGGATAAAAATGCTTAATGGTAAATATATACTTGTAGTTGATGACGTTAATTCTGATATAGAAACTTTGACAAAAGTCTTATTAGAGCTTGGCGCAAGAAAAATTGATGTCGCCCATGATGGTAAAGAGGGGCTTAAAATGTTAATAAATAGATTGTCAGTAATTGGCGAGGAGTACGATTTGATATTTTCTGATATTAATATGCCATCTATGAATGGAATTGAATTTTTAGAGAGTATAAACAGTATAGATGAAGCAAAAAAAATACCTCTTTTTATTGTTAGTTCTGAAGAAGATCTGCCAACAGTTATGAGCGCCATTGAGTTAGGTGCAATGAATTATATTACTAAACCTATCGATATTGACAAATTAAGATTAAAACTTAAAAGATCTTTTAATCATCAAAGTTAAAAACTTTTGTTAGATCTTTAAGGCCTGTCGTTAGTTCCATATTAACAAATTGAGCGAATCCATTTAAAATCACTAAAGCATTTGGATCTGCATCCTCTTTTGCTATATTTCTAATTCTATTTAAGATTCCAGCATTAATTTTTTCTACGTTTGCGTAGCTCTCTAACATGTTATCAAATGAGATGACTTTTTTATCATCAGTGGATAAATATTGTCCCAAGAGGTAGCTAGAAGTCGATCTAAAAAGAGTCTCTTCAATAGTGGAAAATGGAAGATGGTATCGTGCCATAGGCCTTAAAAAATCCATAAAAGGGCATCCGCTTGTGGCCATAACTATTCCTAGTATGGAAAATAGTCCAGTTTGAACGTCTCCTTTTTTCATATAAGATCTTTGTTCTGTGTGTACTCCGATGGTGCATTTTTCAAAGGACTTATGATCTTTAAAAAAAAATACCATATTGCTAATATTTTTAGCGATAGGACATGCTTTGGTATCCTTCTCCGAATGGGGGCAGTTTTCACATTTACAAAAATTAAGATCTGTCCATTTTTCAAGTTTGGGATTTGAAGAGTCTGGTGTTACTAGTGCAGTTGTTTTTTCATTTAAAAGTAATTTATAACTTACTTCAGATAGTTTTGGGTTATTAAAATTAAATTTATAAGTAATTTCGATCATATTTTACCTCGTTAAATTATTTTATTGCAAATTTAACTAAATGTAAGCTTTTTTAAGTAATTGACTGTAGCGCAACAGTATTCATTTCGTTGTATAATTACTAAATCAATTTTATCCAAGGAATAGGCATGAAATATTTGAGTCTAATATTAGCATTTAGTTTTATTCAGTTTTTTAATGTATCTCTTGCAGAAGATTTTGCTCATCGTGGTTATTTAGTGAAATTTAAAAAAGGCATGAGGGCCCAATTTTTTAATCAGCATATAAATTTGAAAAGTGGTCTTGAAGATAAAAATGAGTTGGTTTTAGATGACTTTGCAGTAATTGATTCACCGGCCATTAACGATAAGAGTTTCTCATCAGCTTATCATAGTAAATATATTGAATATATTGAACCTAACTATATCTATACTACTTCTGTTGTTAACTTTAGTAAGTTGGAGCCTAAATTTAAAAAGCAGTGGGGTCTTCAAAATACTGGAAAAAATAGTGGTGGTTTTTTTACTTCTGGTTTAAAAGGTGCTGATATTAACGCGATTGAGGCTTGGGATATTACCAAAGGCAATAAGAAAGTAATTATTGCTGTGATTGATTCAGGAGTTAATCATAAACACAAAGATTTAGCTGCAAATATGTGGCAAAATAATTTAGAGATCTATGGTGAAGAGGGCGTAGACGATGATGGAAATGGTTATATTGATGATTTTAATGGTTATGATTTTATGAATGATGACAATATACCTGATGATAAAGTCGGACATGGGACTCACTGCGCTGGAGTAATTGGTGCTGATCATAATGGTGTTGGTGTTGCTGGTGTCATGGCCAATGTTAGTATTATGGCACTTAAATTTCTTGGAAGTCGTGGAGGAGAGCTTAAAGACGCAATTGCGGCCATTGAGTATGCAATAGATAAAAAAGTCAATGTTATGTCGAATTCTTGGGGAGGTGGTGGCCCATCTCAAGCTTTGGAAGATGCTATTTCAAAGGCCAATGATAATGGAATTATATTTGTAGCTGCTGCAGGAAATGCAGGTAACAATAATGATAACAATCCAACATATCCTGCAAGTTATAAGCTTCCAAATGTTATCTCAGTTGGTTCAATGAATGGTGGTGGAAATAGTTCTTCTTTTTCAAATTTTGGACTGCAAAGTGTACATGTTTATGCCCCAGGAAGTGGTATATATTCTACTTATAAAAATAGTTATAGAAGCCTATCTGGAACATCGATGGCCGCACCATTTGTCTCCGGTATTATTGGGCTTATGTACTCACATGATCCTTACATTGAAGCTTTAGATATTCGATCTCGATTAGTAGAGACCTCTGTTAAAAGAAAAACTTTAAGAAGTTCTCTTGCAGGTGGCTGGGTTGACGCTTATAGAGCAATCAAAAATATTCAAAATTAATTAATTATAACTATAATTTGTTGTTTGGATTATCTTTCCTTTTATAAATTTTTTGACTTATGTTAAAAACAGGTTAAATTATTACTATGATTAGTGTTGGAAGGGTTATTTGAAATTTAAAAAATTTAAATATACATTTTATTATGGTTTTTCAGGTTTTATTTTTGGCTGTTTTTTTCCGATCATTGCGACATTCATTGAGTCCAAAGAATTAGGTCTTTCATTTTGGGAGCTACATCAAAGTAATCCACTGTTTTGGATTATTGATTTTGCTCCCTTTGTACTTTCCTTTGTTGCTTCATTAATTGGTTTAAAGCAGGACTTTACTGAAAAATTAGTTAAAAAAAGAACAAATCGTCTTAATGATGCTTACGTTGAGCTTGAGGAAATTTTTAATGCAAACGCTGATGCAATGAGGGTGGTTTCCACTGACTTTAAATTGATTCGTGCAAATAAAAGATTTTTAGATCAATTTAATGTTACTAAAAATAAGATTATTGGTAAAGATTGTTTTATAAGTTGTCCCAACCATGAAGAGCATGGTGGAGCTACATGCAAAACAGATGACTGTATTTTAAAAAGAATTATAGAAGGAGAAGATAGATTTGATTTTGAATCAATCTATACTACGGACAAGGGAGAAAAGAAAAATTTATTAATTACTGCCTCAAGATATAATAATAGAATTGGTGAGATCGCAGGAATGATCGAATCGATTAAGGATATTACTGAGCTTAAAGAAGATCAGTTGGTAAAAAGTAAAATGCAAGAGGAGATGTTCCAGACATCAAAGCTTGCTTCTATCGGAACTTTAGCATCAGGTGTTGCTCACGAACTTAATAATCCTCTTACAGGAATTATTGGTTTTTCTGAAATTTTAAAGAGAAAGCCTAACGATGTAGAGAGAGGACTTGATATTGCACATAAGATTTTGCATGCCTCAATAAGAATGAAATCAATTGTAAATCATTTGAGAAAATTTTCTAGAAAATCATCCCAGCATGATTGGAAGGCTATCAATATTGATGAACCTATTAATAATTCGATCATTCTTCTTAGAGATCGTTTAAGGCTTGCGAGTGTCGAGTTGGATTTGCAGTTAGGCGTAAGCCTGCCTCCCATTTGGGGAGATGAAAATCTTCTTGAAAGT
>DAOVTR010000235.1 GCA_030633015.1 Bdellovibrionales bacterium | reverse complement strand
GCTCCAAAGTTTAAAATGTTAATGAACGTATATTGCTCATTAGAAAAGCTATCCAATGGTGAGCCAATAATAAACAGATCTTTTAGATGCTTATCTACATAGCTAATTTCTGGTTCTAAATTTGATTCCAGATCAATATTCTTAATTATATATTTATTGTTACTAGAAATATGGGCCCCGTCCACTAGAGATGATGACAAATCTATCCCATCAAAAACAAGCTCATGGATATGAATCCATTTCTTTTTTTTATTACTAAATGGACGCATATTGGAACTGGAGGATTTCATAAAATCAGTTCCAGAAAAATCAATATTTTTAAGATAAACTTCTTGTTTTTTGTTATTAATTCCAGCGTGTGAGCTTTTTTCTAAATGAATTCTTCCATCAATTAAATGTATACTTCCAGAAGCATCTAGATCAACTCCAACATAATTTTTAGTAGATTTTTTATCACTTGAAATATCAAAACCGACTACAGTTAAGCTGCCTTTAGAATTCAATACTCGAAGGCCATAAACTTTTTGATTTTTTAATGTGAGTCCCGTAATTGTTGAACTTGAAAAAGGACTACTTAATTCCAATCCAATATTACCTCCAACAATTTCCAAACCGACTATTGAACCTCCGGCACTAGGAATACCGCTTACTCCACGATGATAATGGCGTCCTTGGATTTTAACGTTACTAATAATACAATTTTTAGTTCCAGACATGCCTAGGGCCGTAGTAAATTTGTTTTTCCCCATATCAATAATTAAATTTTTAAACATTGCAGAGTGAAGTTTCTCCTTATCTTCGTGGCCCTCTGAAAAATTTAAAAATCTAAAATCAATTAAATAATTTTCCACCTTTTTATCTGATTTATTAAACTTACGAAATGGAGATTTAATATTAAAGTGTTTTTCCTTACGATTAAAGGATTTATAATTTTTTCTCGCATAATTAAAGGTATTGTTTCTTGCTTTTAAAATTGGTCTTTGATTGTATGGCCCCAACTCGCCAACTAATACTACACCAAATTTTTTATTACTAACTGATGAACCAATATTTTCTCGTATAATAATATCCAATCTTTTTTTAAGCAGGTAAGTACCAAGAGGAAAATATACTATAAAATTTTGCTCTAAAGCATCTGCAATGGCCCTATTTATGGCATCACTTGCATCAGTTTTTCCATCGTTTTTTGCATTATAAGGTTGTTCAGTTATATCAAGATATCCTAAACTCATCTTCTGTTTATGAGAGTCAGGTATGCTACCCCATGATAAAATATACGGTATGGACATGGAGTTAACTCCACTTAGTTTAACTTCATCAAGAGGGACATTGGATGTCTCTCCTAAGCTAGCAAAACAATCATTAAATATAAAAATTTTTAACAGTAAAAAAACTACTAAATATGAGCTTAATTTCATGGGCATCCTTTTAAATTATGTATAAACTTATCGGAAATTTACTCAATTTTTTTACCACAAATTATTGGCATCAACCCCTCTTTTTAAAAGGCCGAGTAAACCAATAACGCCCTGTAATTAAAGAGTTTTCTCTATATCCTCCCATTCATATCATAGAGCTCTGTTAAAATATAAATTAACTACAGGCTTCACTATTTTATGCCGTAAAGAATCCATACCGCTAAATGGGATAAATATGAATACAAAACTTATTGCAATATTTTTATTTTTTTCAAGCTTTCTTTATACTTCCTGTATCGATAATAAATTAAAATTAAATGATTTAAACAGTGAACAAGATAATACAACTGAAGAGATTGCTCCTTTTTGCCAACCAAATTCTCAAAGAACCATTAACTGCACACCTGATATGGCAAATGCAATTTTTGCAACTCGAATTGAAGTTTGCAATACTCAAGGAACTAATTTTCTAAGTGGAGTATGTATTATCTCCCAATGTTCTGTCGAATCAACTCTGCAAAATAATCAATGTATTACAATTTCCCCAACACTATGTACTGCTGGGAGCATAACGACACTTGATTGTCACAGTGAAATTGCAAACTCTCTTACTGCATCAAGATTACAAACCTGTACCCCGGACGGATTAGGATATACTTACGAAACTTGCACTGTTTCTAGTTGCCAGTCAGGATATGAGCAAAATGCAAATAGTTGTACGGTAATAATTGAGCTACCTCCTGAACAAATTTGTAATCCGGGTTCAACGACTACCACCGACTGCCATCTTGAAATATCCAATTCTACTTCTGCAACCAGAAGCAGTACCTGTAATCAAGATGGAATGGGTTTCACCTCCGGAGTATGCACTCTACTCAGTTGTTCTACTGGATTTGTCCAAAATCAAAATAGTTGTACCCCTGTTGTTACTCCTCCGGAAACGGAAATACCTGATACGGACTCCTTTATTACAACTGCCCATGGATACACTTTAAGAAATAGACATCCAAGAGTTATTGTAACCCATGACGAACTCCAAAGTTTTTTAGCTCGAATGCATGGATCAAACGCAAGAGAGCCTTATATCTCTTGGTTTAATAGAGTTCAGGCAAGAGAAGATGCTGCTGCTGCCAATTCCCATGAACTCATGAGCTTGGCCTTACTTTATAAATCAACAAACGATAGCAAATATTTAACTTGGTACATCTCCCAAGTTGACTCTACTCTCACCGACTTAATTGCTAGAGGCGAAGATGAAAGGGCAAATGCAGGGACTTCACTTTTATATTCGATGGATATCTTATGGTACGATATTCCCGATATCATAAAATACAAAGCACTAGAGTCTGGATCAAAGATAAATTCATTTTACTGGCATTCTGGAGCTAATACCGTTGATCAAAGTTTCGGCTATCATGGAGCAGCAGGCAGAGATGCGGCCATTGCACTTGCTGGTATGTTTGCTTATGAAAGCATTTTAAATTCACCAGAAATAGTAAACAATCGCGATCGCTACATTTTTGATTCAAATTTATATGTTGCTGCCATCGCAGAAGAGTTATCTGAAACAGGAACCTTTTGGAGGACAGAAAATAGAATTGCAGGTGATCCAACTTTAAATAGTGCACTCCCAGGATCTTTGGGTGGGATGTATGATAATTTTGGATATGATACTGGTGAAGAGTCACACTCAATTTATCTTGTCTCTGCTTTTTCAACTATAACAGGTCAAGATAGACTAACTGGTTTTAACCATGATCAGTACCGAGGTCAATTTCATCAATACTTTCAAGTTCCACACCGTGGAAACCAACTTGCAATAATCTGGAATACTCAAACCACTTGGGGTACAGGGCCTACTAATAATGCTAGAGCACTTACTGCCTATAAGTATCAAGATCCCTATATGCAATATTTTTCAAATGATTGGCGTCAATCAATGGAAGATCACACCTATGATTACTATACAACGGCCATGTGGTGGATGCTTCTTTTTTATGATGATTCATTAAATGCTGCTCTTCCCTCAACAAATCCTACTGCCAGATATTTTAGTGGGCCTGGACTTGTCTCCATGAGATCTGATTGGACAGATGATGCTGCTCTTGCTTTTTTTGTATCTGGTGACGGAATAAGCAGAAGATATGAAGATGGAAACTCTTTTATTATCCACAGAAAAACTGGAGTTATTCCTCATACTGGGGCCAGAATTAGAAATAATGATGATAACTCAAAACACTGCTGGTATAATATAAGGTCAATATCAAATAATACCATGAAAATTTTTGATCCAGATGAGTCAAATGATTATGATTCAAATTCAAGCGCAACCAACCATCTTGGAGCTCTTCATTCAGGAGTTCCACTTGTAAATTCAGATAAAATGGGTGGTCAACTTTTTGAAACAGCTTACGCTCCAACCAACAACTACTACTCCACTGCTTACGGAGGATTTCAAAACAATCCTACTAATGCTTTAAATATTAAAGATACAGGTGACGTCATAAAATATGAACACTCTCCTGGGGATTACACCTATACAGTTGGTGACGCGGTTAATGCCTATAGTAGAAAAATAGATCTATTTGAAAGGGAATTTTTATTCATACGACCCGACGT
>DAOVTR010000129.1 GCA_030633015.1 Bdellovibrionales bacterium | reverse complement strand
CCTGTTCAGATTAAAGATTTGAACAAACTGCCATATCCTGATTATGGTGATTATAATTTAAAATTATATAAAGCAAATCCAAGAGAGCTTCCAATAACAGCATCTCGCGGCTGCATAAGGAATTGTACTTTTTGTGATGTTCATTATGCTTGGCCAAATTATTCTAAGCGCAGCGTGAAACATATCGTTGGTGAGATTGTATATTTGTGGGAGACAAAGCAAGTTTTTACTTTTACGTTTACAGATAGTTTAATAAATGGAAATTTAAAAGAGTTTAAGGAACTTTGTTTAGCAATTATTGATCTGCTTGAACAAAAAAAACTTCCTGATCAACTTCATATAATGGGGCAGTTTATATGTTGGAAAAAAGACCTTTTTGACGAAGAGTTATATGCATTAATGTCAAAGGCAAAAATTAATGAGCTTTTTGTCGGAATAGAATCAGGTAGTAATTCTGTTTTAAAAGACATGCGCAAAGGAATCAAAAGGGATGATATTGTTACAATGATTCATTTTTTTCATAAATATAATATTAAGTCACATTTACTTATAATAATTGGTTATATTACTGAAACATATGATGATTTTATGGAAACTATGAATTTATTTAAAGAATTTAAACAATTTAGTGATGAAGGAACAATATTATCCGTTAATTTAAGTAAGACAATGGCAATACTTGATGGCTCTCCCATTGCAATTAATTATAAGAAGTGGGGAATAACCTTTCCCCATGTAGGCAAATGGTTATCAATTAAAAATTTAAGTTTGGATTATAAAGAGAGAATTAGAAGACGGTTATATGCCCAAAAAATAGTTGAAGATTTAGGATATCAAGTTCGTTGGCCTATTCAACATTTAATCGAGTTGGAAAAGATGATAGATGATGTATAATTTAAAAGTAGATAGTTATCCCGGTAGTTATAATTTTATTTCATATGAAATCGATTATTTAAAATCTGAAATATCATTTATAAGTAAAGATTCTTTGTCTGTTACTCAATCACTTAAAGAGATAAGAAAAATAAAAAACAATACTATTAACCTAGAAGGATACTATTATTTTTCATCTGTACTTTTGCTTTCAATAAATACTTTAATTTATGAGCGAAATAAACAAGTAATTTCAAAACTTAATTGGAGCAATTTGTTTCCCGATGGAAAAAAGGTATGGTTTTCACCTGTTTCATTAAAAACAATATCGTTAGAAAATAAAGAAAATGATGTGAATATTCCTTTGATTGCAAACTTACTTTCAATGGCGGCTTATGGAGCGTTTCGTCCAGATCATCCAAAATTTCATAGATATTTTCATGTTTTTAAAAATTTTTACAGAGGTGAGTCTTTTTCTAAAGACTTATTAAATTACAGTTATAATAATTTTGAAAAAGATATTAATTTAAAATTAATTGATAATATTGGTTTTGTTGTGAAGTGTTCGAAGATTAAAGATCGCATTTCTTATAATTTAAATTTAAAGTCGTATGAGGATATTTAATGAGACGTATATTTATAAATGTATTATTATTATTATTGTTGTTTTTTATATTTATTATTACAACTGATTTATTAATAATTTTGATTGAAGATGGTCCAGAAAAAGAATCTTTTTATGCCACTAGAGATTTTAGAATTAGGACATGGAAACATTGGTTAAATAAGCCGCAAAAAGATTTTTTTCAGCCTCCATATTCAGTTTTTAGTAATACAGATATTTATAATGATAAACGTCTTAAGATGATTGTTAATTATTCTAAACTCCCTCCTTCAAAACATTGGATAAGTCGTGATTTTTTACTTGCAGATAATCTTATCAAAAATAGTGACTATCAGATATTTAGTAATTCTCATGGATATAGAGGGCCCGAAAGAGCAGTTGAAAAAAAAATAAATACAAAACGGATCTTTGTTTTTGGCTCATATCACGCCTTTGGTCATGGGGTTGATAATAAGGATACATATAGTTTGATATTGGAGAAAATGTTAAATGAAAAAGATTCAAAACATAATTATGAAGTGTGGAATGGTGGACGTCATGCTGGCACTGCAATTATGGGGCTTGCGAGATTAAAAATGGAAGCGATAAAGCTGAAGCCTGATCTTATTATATGGGATTATGGATTTGTTGATGGATACATATGGGATAGAGATGATTTTTTTCCATCTGGACTTCATTTTCCCAAAACATTTTTTTATGACTGTGCTAAGTCAACATTAAGGTTTTTAATGCCGTTGATTTCTTATAGTAGGATTTTTTATAAAATATATCATTATCTAACGTATCATAAGTCCGATTTTAACAAGCACCATACTAAATCGATGGCTAATTTTAAAAAAGTTAATAAAGAGATGATTCGAATTGCTATAAATGAACAAATTCCAGTTATTCTTTATCGTCAACCTAACGCAAACTCAAAATTTAAATCATTAAAATCAGCTAAGGACAATATCTTTTATGTTAATGGCAAAGATGCATTTGAAAAGTTTTCACCATCAGAATCTGTGTCTAAAGAGTTTTATCATAATTTAAATTGGACCCATGAATTTCAGAAGAAAGTTTTAGATGCAAGACGTGACTTTTTTAATCCGATCGAATATCATTTGGATTATTATCATTTTAATCGTTATGGGCACCATGCAATTGCTGAGAAGCTAACTGGAAGAATCTTGAGTATTTTAAATTAAAAGGAGTGAAAATGTTTATAATTGAATGGTTACAAAAATCAGTAACAATATTTCATTCATCGTTACATTACCGCTTTCATTGGTTTTGGTTATTGCTTTATATTTTAACTTCGTTTATTTTATATTTAAAATATAAAAAAGGTTTTGCTTTAAAAAAAAGTTTCTGGAGTTATATTTTACCCGAGGAAAATTATAAACTCAAAAAGAATTTATTACTCGATTTTAAATATCTATTGTTCGGTAGATTGTTTTACCCTGTTATTTTAGGAGCAATTTTCGTTTGGACCAAGTATATCTCTGAATTTGTAACGTATTTGTTAAATTTATCATTTAATGAAGTCTACTATAAGCCTACGGTTTTTCTGCAAGTGTTATATGGTTTTGCCTTAATAGCCTCTCTTGACTTTGGTTTTTACTGGGCACATCGTTTTACCCATACAATACCATTATTGTGGCGGTTTCATAAAGTTCATCACGCAATTACAGCGCTTAATCCAGTTTCAAATTTCAGGATGCATCCAGTTGACATCGTTTTGTTAAGACTGTTTGGAGTCTTCTTTTCTAGCATCGTTATAGGGTTATTTTATTTTATTACAAATCAAGAAATAACAACCTTTAAACTACTTAATACAAGCGTTATTATTTTTCTTGTTACTGTTTTTTCCAACTTTAGGCATTCTCATATTAAAATTAGTTACGGGCGTTATTTAGATCGTTTTTTTTCTTCACCAGCGGTGCATCAGATTCATCATAGTGATCGATGGAAGGAGATGAACTCAAATTATTCTTTTTATTTTTCTTTTTGGGATGTTTTATTTGGCAGTTTTACCCTTCCTCTTAACGCGCAAGATTTAAAATTTGGACTACCGAAGGGCCAGGATGCTCCACATTTGCATAACTTTTGGAGCTCAATTATTATGCCTTTTAGAATAAAAAAATAATAACTTTTTAATACCTAGTTATAAAAAAAATGATATTTACTAGTTGGTGGAAAGAAAAAATCCTTAATTCCTAAACCATCTAAAGTATCTAATATTAGCTTAGAAATTGTATTTAAATCTTTTTTTAGGACTAATTCTGCTCGATTAGATAATTTAATAATATCTAACAATGATGGCTTGATATTTTTTTCTTTTTGGATCGACAATATTTCATTAAACACGTTTCGGTCTATCTGTATCTCAATTTCAACTGTATCTTCATTTTTACAGTGTATATTTTTTTTATTAGAATATATTTTATTTTTATATTTAGATCTATCAATGGAAATAATAAAAACTTGATCAGGATTATCTCCAGACCCCCATGGATTTACTATATTTATATGGAAGCGATCACGTTTGGATTTCAAAACTAAGGTTTTATCAAGAGTTAATGAATTTAAATTTATTAGTTCCAATTGTTTTTTTAATACTATCGACGGTGAAATTAATTTATTGTTCCATTTTCCAGTTTTTGCAATCTTTAGCAAATTGTCAGTATCACAAGAGATTGAATGTTTTATGGATTCAAATCTTGTTTCGGAGCATTGTGTAGTTAAATAATCAAGAGTCGTAAAATTGGTTTTCGTTTGAATTTCACACCGAGTAGGGCGAGTAAAAGGGCGAAATAAATAATTTAAAATATTTAGATTCCATCTTTTTCTAATTCGATAAGATAGATTGTTGTTTAAAAGTGCGTTGTTATCTGAATCAAGGTAGTAATCATAAAATATTTTAGTATTATTCTCCGGACGCAAACGATATTCTTTTTTTCCAATAAGTTTAGGGAAAAAATATGCATGTGGGGAAATTAAGTTTTTTGATAGGTTAGTCTGTAATTTTTTTTTTAATAAGTTGTATTTAATATTTCTGGGTAGGCAAAATCTTATTTTTACTTCTATTTCGTCAAATGGATTCGTTCCTATCGATGTGTTGTTCCGATAAAGTTTATTCTCTTCTGCATCGGAAATAATACTTGTAAAAACAAGTATCAATATTAAAAATCTTTTATTCAAAAAGTGAAAAGGCTTCATTATGGATATGGTTAAAACTTTTAATTCCCTTAATGGAATTAATTTGTTCGTATAATAAATCTATATTTTGATTTTTTTTAATTTCCACATTATAAATATAGGTGTCAATATATTCTTCAGAATTATGAAAAATATTTGATATTTTATACTTGGTTGTAGTGTCGCTTAGTAGTTTTTCAAATTCCTGAACAGATGAGTTAATTTTTCTATCAAAATGGATTTTTAAAACTCCTTCGCTAATTTCGTCAATTCCAAGCTTGAAAAATTTCAGTAAGAATAGTGACAATCCACAAAGAATGACTATAAGTATTGCGACAAGGTAATACCCAACTCCACAGGCCATTCCAACAGCAAGCGCCCAAAATAGATGCATACTATCGATGACAGATTTGATGGTTGTACGAAAACGGATAATAGATAGTGCACCAACGAGGCCGAATGCTCGCGCAATATTATTTCCAATAATTAGAGTGATTATTGCAACTAGTGAAGAGAATATAAATAGAGAGTAAAAAAAAGAGAGATTAAAGACTTCACCCATACGAAATTTTTTGTATGAATAAGCGATTGGTAAACATAAAATAAAAGGTAAAACTATTGCAAGTATTACTTCGGTTATGCCAAAATTTATTGTTTTACCAACGGAAAAGATTGTGAGTAAGTCGTCGACCATTTTTTTTCCTTAAAAATTATTGTTGCTTAATGAATTCATACAAAGTTCATATTTTGAACAACTAACTTTTTCAATTCCAATATCTTGCATTATATCAAGTAATTGATCAGGGAGTCGAGAAGAACTTGTTTTAATTTCAAATATAATATTTTCTTCAATGGGCTTTGTATATGGAATTGTTGTAGGTGCTAGTTTAAAGATATTTGTTGGTAAAGCATATAAATCAAAATCAAAATTAATTCT
>DAOVTR010000296.1 GCA_030633015.1 Bdellovibrionales bacterium | reverse complement strand
GAAGAGGTTGTAGGGTTATATGTGCTGGATTAGATCAAGATTATAAGGGAAATCCATTTGGCCCAATGGCAAAGTTATTGTGTATAGCCGATCATGTTGAGAAAATTCATGCCATCTGTACTATTTGTGGAGAGCCGGCCACAAAAACATATAGAAAAAACCCTAAAGATGTTGATCAGATACTTTTAGGTGAAACGGATATTTATGAAGCAAGATGTCGAAGTCATTGTGATTATTTTGATGAAGAAGAGGAGACAATGGCCTATACTATAAGTCATAAAAATAAGGACATAGGTATTTTACCAACCCATTAGGAGGGAAAGATGACAAAAGATATTGGGCACCAAAACCTAAAATATCTTCCCTCTTTTATTGAACACAATTATCCAAAAACAGTTAAGTTATTATCAAACCCATATTTAATGTCCATATTAGAAAAATTGGGTAGGCCTGATGTTTTTCATCCAGCAATAAACAGTTACGTATCAATTTTATATAATCGCCTTATTGAAGAAGTAATCTCTTTATATTTTGAAAAAGAGACTATTATTTCAAATACTCGAATGATTGAGTTTGACGAGAGAGGTAAGATTGAATTTCAGGGCATAAAAAATAATTTGAAAGTTATCTGTGTAGATTTGGCCCGTGCAGGAACTTTTCCAACTCATAAATGTTTTGATACTTTAAATTATCTGCTTCGGCCCGAAGGAATTAGGCAAGATCATATATATATAAATAGAGCAACGAATGAAAATGGTGAAGTTACCGGTGTTGATGTTGCAGGTTCAAAGATTGGCGGAGATAAGGATAATTCTATTGTTTTAATTCCAGATCCTATGGGAGCAACAGGTGGAAGTCTTAGTTACGTAGTTGATTTTTATAAAAACAAGATAAAAGGAAAGGCCATAAAATTTGTGGCCATGCATCTTGTTATCACTCCAGAGTATATAAAAAGGATGACAAATGATCATCCGGACGTAGAGATTATTGCAGTGAGATTAGATCGTGGTCTCTCTTCTGAGAAAATACTGCAGACTCTTCCTGGTACTCATTGGGATCGTGAAATTGGCCTTACTGATAAACAATACATTGTTCCAGGTCTTGGCGGTGTTGGTGAAATTTTAAATAATTCATTTGTGTAACTTATCTATGGAAAGAAATAATATTGCAGGTATCAGTTTAAAGGGGGGCAGAAGAGATCAGTTTTACTTTTGTCTATTAGAATATTACGCAAATGATAAAAGGTGGTTTTTAAAGTCACTTTTAAAAGTAAAAGATGATCAAAAACCTGATGGTAATGATGTTATTAATGGGTGGATTGATAAATTTAATCCACAGTATCTTATTGTAGACAGTCCTTTGTCTTCACCTGCGTGTCAAAGTTGTAATTTAAAATGTCCAGGATCATCTTTTTGTTCAGATCCCAAAGTTAAAGAAGTTAGAGAAAAAATGGAAAATCTTTTAATGGATGATGCCAAACTTCGCATGAGTCAGCCAAAAAGATATGAACGAGAGAGAAATAGTGATGATGAGATTAATTTTTCAAAAGATATTCTTTCAAAAGAGCCATTTGAGCATATTTTATCACGACCATTTAAGCGTAGATTGAAAAAAGGTTATCTTCCTTATTGGAATAGACAAATTGATTTTTGGATTTGGTTAAATTATTACGATCAACTTTTAAATTTTTATAATATTTCTTATGATTCGTTTGGCAGTACCTCCTTAATGCTTCTATCTAGGTTTTCATATCTTAAAAGACATTTTTCAAATGATTTAGTTTTGTTAGAAGGTAATATTTTGTTAACCCTTATAGAGCTTTTACGGGCAAAAATTTGTCTTAAAAAAGATATTTTAAATTTTAGTGCTATTGAGCAAGGTGTAGAGTCACGTCTTGATATTATAAAAAATATTGAAAAGAAATTAAATATTTTCATATATGATCATGAGTTAGAGATTTTAGTAAAAAATCCTAGAGCATTTGAATCTTTTATACTTTCTTTATCTGGACGAAATCTTTTCACTAAAGAAGTTAGACAAATTCCTTCGTGGGCCAATGATGGAAAAACAAATTTTGTCGTTCCAATCTTTGGGTAGATTATTCTTCTTCTTCAAATTTAAAATATTTATGACCTTTTATAACAACGATGTATCCAAAAGCAATTAATAAAAATCCAAGGGACCAACTTATTTTTGAAGAAAATAGTGAGAGAGTCATCAAAAAATAAAATATGGTTCCGGCCCAGGAGAGAAATATAACATAGGATCGCGCTGCTTTTCTGCCGAGGTAGTAATAGAGATAGACAATTAGATGAATAAAAATAACTGCAACCAGCATTGTTATAAGCGCATTAATTAATATTTGAAATTGGGCGTATAAAAAATCTTGAGGAACTTGCTCTGGTCCAATATTATTCATGGAAAGTGCGTACCTAAAAATCTTTTCAAATAGGGCAAAATTGCTAAATTTAAAATATAGATAGCTTACTAGATATAAATCTCCAATTAAGCAAATAAAAATAGTAACCAATTTGAATTTCTTTTCTGTTAATTTTGAGTAAAAGTCTGTTAAACTTATACTAGTTTTATTTTGATTCATTGAACCTCCATATATTATGGAATTATGGTAGATTAAATATGCTTGTACAAGTTCTTTTACTTATTATCTCTTTGCTCGTTTTATATTTTGGTGCTGAGTTTGTACTAAATGCCGCAGAAAAAATAGGTATAAGTTTAGGTCTCTCTCCGTTGGTTGTTGGTCTACTTATTGTTGGTTTTGGTACATCACTTCCAGAAATGTTTGTATCTCATGTCGCCTCTCTCCGAGATCATAGCGAGATTGCTCTAGGGAATATTGTTGGATCTAATATTGCAAACATATTTTTAATTTTGGGAATAACAACATTTTTTGTAAATTTAAAAATAGATCACAAAACAATCCAGACTCAGTTTGTATTGCATTTTATTTTAACATCCTTAATGACAATTGTTTTAATGCAATCACAATTGAAACTTATTTATTGTTTTGCATTAATCGCTTTTTTTATTTTTTATCTTAGCTTCACTTTAAAGCAGATGAAGAAACATCAAGTTGATGTAGTTATCAAAAAGGAATCCATCGGCATAATCATTCCTTTTAAATTATTGTTAGGATTTCTTTTGTTATATCTTGGAGGTGAGCTATTAGTTAAATCTGGGAGTGAGCTCGGCAGACTTCTTGGTTTTTCAGAGTATGTTATTTCTGCAATTTTTGTGGCATTTGGTACTTCCTTTCCAGAGTTAAT
>DAOVTR010000143.1 GCA_030633015.1 Bdellovibrionales bacterium | reverse complement strand
TTGCAGTAAAAGATATTTTAAAGCAAATTTCTCGACACAAAGGTTTTCAAAGATATCTTGGTAAGCAAGGTAAACAACCGAAAATTTTTATTAGTGAAGTACAAAATAGAACATCTGAGGCATATTTCCCCATTGAAGATATGAACGATGAACTACTTAACGAATTTTCTCAAACGGGAGATTTTATTTTAATTGATGCTGCAGCAAGAGATGCTCTTTTAAAAGAAATTACTTATCAAAATGATGGTATGGTCGATCCAAATCAAGCAAAAATGATTGGGCAGCAAGCTGGGGCTGATCTTTTGATTTTTGGAGCAGTTAGAATGAAGCCAAAATCAAGAGGTGGAAAAACAATTAAGCAGTACTCTATAAATATGAGAATGACTGATCTTACTCGTGGTATTGAAGTTTGGAGAGGAAGATTTAAAACTAGTAAGTTTTCTAAGAAAGGATCTGCTGGTTGGTAGATATAATTAGATGAAAATGAATTATTTTTTATCTTTTGTTTTAGTTTTTTCTTTTTTATTGTTTGGTGGTTGTGCGACCACAAGCAATCAAGTTAGAAATGAATTAAAACAACTTGTTCAAAAAAATCAGTTTGATAAAGCGCTGGAACTGGTCAATAGTGACCAGTTCTATCCTGAAAAAAGATCTAGATTACTTAAGCTTATTGAAACTGGAACAATTCATTATTTGGCAGGTAATTTTTATCAATCTGTAAAAACTTTTTCTTTAGCCCGAGATTTAAGTGAAAAACTGTTTACAGTAAGCATTAGTAAAAAAGCACTCTCTATGATTAGTAATTCTAATGCGGATAATTATTATGGCGATCCATATGAAAGATCCATTATTCGTTTTTACTTGTCTCTAAGTCATTTTATGCTTTATCAAAGTGGAGTGTATGAAAAGCACACTTGGATTATATACGATCGAGAACATAAAAATAAAAAGATTGTAAAAGATTATCCTCAAAAAAAGATTTCTGATAGTAAAAGAAAAACTCATCTGTCTGCTGCGAGAGCAACCGTTTTAGAGTGGGATAGTCTACTCGAAAATTATAAACATTCTAAGCTTGGAAAATCGACTTATAAAGATGATCTTACGGCCAAAATCTTTGGGGCCATACTGCATGAGATTGTAGGCTCTAGTGCTGATAGGCAAATTGCGTTGCAACTATATAAAGATGCAAAAAAAGTGCTTTTTCGAAATTATAACTCTTATGGAGTTTTTAATAAAAAATTCAAAGAGTTTAGAGATAATTTTTCAAAATTACATAAGATAAAACTTTCAACTGTTAAGAAGAAATATGTAAAATCTACTGCCCACTCTAAAAGTCTAATTAAATTTTTAAATGGTAAAATTAAAATTTTATCTAAAAAAACTAATACCGGAAATTTGCATATTATAGTTCAAAATGGAGTTGTATCTCCTAAAGTTGCTAAGAAAATTGAGTTTCCTCTTAATTGGGGAGCAACTTCGAGAGGAGGGGGAGTTTTTAGTTTTGCAGTTAATACACTTAGTTTAAGTGGTGGAACAAATCCTAAAATTGCTTTTGAACTGCCTGAGGTTAAGTATCGTAAAACTAAATCTAGTATGAAACTGCTTATAACTAATAAGCGGGGATTTAAAAAAGTGACTCCCTTGGTTATAATTGATCCACTGTCAGAAATAGCTTATGAGGCATTGGATAATAATATATCTTTAATAAGAACGAAGATTGGTGCTAGAGTTGCAGCTAAACATATGGCCGCCATCTTAGCTGCTTATACTGTCTATAAATCAATGAAAAAGAAAAATGGTGCATTGTTGGCCTATGCTGCTTCTGCAGCCTTGTATGCTGCAGAAAATAAGGCAATTGAACATTCTGAAAGGGCCGATACAAGACAGTGGTCAACACTTCCACATGATTTAAGATTTACCAGTCTTAATTTAAAGAAAGGGAATTATGAACTTTTTTTGTTGATTAAAAAAGAAGGTCAACCTTTAGAAACTAAAAAATTAGGGAATATTCATTTGATCAACCCTAAAAAAGCACTGATAAAATCTTTTAGAATTTATTAAAATCTATAATACAATCGAGCTTCGAAATCTGCAGTCATAAACATTTGTGATCCAGTTGTAGGACAACCACTACCCGTGGTAATAGTACAATCTACTAAATTATAATCATACATAAGTATGCTTCCACTTGCAGCACCACCAATCATAAGGTTTCTACCCATGGAAAAATACATTCCAATTTCACCCATCAATCCAAAGCCTGATATGAAATTTTCGCTACCGCTTATTGGATAGAGTATATTTCCAATCATTTTAATTGAGTTGTTGCTTTTGGTTTCAAAGTCTAATTTAAGTCCTAAGACTGCGTTTGTAGTACTTACTGGGACCATGACTAAATTATTTTCGTCGATTGGAGTTAAAAGAGAAGTGGCAAGCATTTGACCACCAACAAGCATACTAGTATTTAGCTTGTTACCAAATAATTTCTTATTTTTTAAAAATGATGGAGATAGTGACAGTTGAAAATCTATGGTATTAAATGCTGAATTTCCCTCTCCCGTTATTGTTTGTCCAGTGGTAAACTCGGGCAGAGGTGCTGCATTTGACATATATTGAAAATAAAATCCCAAAAGCGAAAACAAACTATCTATTGCTACTCCGGCCTTCATCATTGGCATGGCAACGGCAGTATAGTCAATATTGCTGTCAATATCTATAGCTGCAAGGGCATGAGTTTGAAATCCAGCACCAGCTCCTAGCCAGATTGATTTTGTACTACCTGTTGATCTACTACTAGCTACAGATTGATTTTTACTTTTTCCTCTTGTTTTTCTTTTTACTGTTTTATGCCTACTTTTATGTTTGATTTTTTTTCGATTAATTTGAAGTTGTAAAACTTTTTGACTTTTATATTCTGCAGATTGAGCATAAAAATAAATTGTATATTTTCCTTTTCTAAGTTTGAATCTTATTTTTATAGGGTCATAAGAGTTTATTCTTATTTTTGAACGGGTCTTATATAAGTATTTTCTTATGTTAATATTTTTTTTACCCCTACTTGAAATATATTTAGCCTTCTTTTTTATAAGGATAACAGTGTCAGGTATTGATTGAATTTCAACTTCAACTAAGCTTATTCCTTTTTTGTATTTGATTATTTTTGAATCAATAATTTCAATAATATCTTCTTGGGCATGGACTTTTAAAGGAACAGTTGAAATAAATAAAAAAATTACAATTAAAAGATAGTTAAGTTTCATTTTTTATATCCAGTAAAGTTTATAAGTAATTAATATTTATTATATCATTAAAACTTTAAAGGTTTAGTGCGGAATATTTTAACATTAGTGGAGAAATTTTGTCTGTTATGTTTCATAAAGGAAGGTTATCACCGATATGTAATTTTGATGAAAGAGTATATTGTATTTTATATTTTAGGAGTTTTTGTTTGTAATTTAGCATTTGCAGACTCAAATATGGAAACTCTTTTTTATGAAAATAGTATTTACCAAAAAAAATATTGGGTTGATATAAACCCAGATCCTCAAGAGTCGATTAAAGAGTTACTGAAAATTATTAAACGATCTAAAAGTGGAAAGAGAATTATTTATCTGGCCCAAAAAAAAGCTAACCTATCTGGAAAAACACTTGTTGATCTTGTTGTTCCGGGAGATGGGTCTATCTGCGATACAACTCTAATTAGAAAATTTTCAAGAACTAATCCTTTAAAAGTTGCTTATGAGACAAAATCAATAATCTATTTAAATGAAAAATTGTCAGTAATAAATGCAATTTTAGATTTGGCACATGAGTTGACTCATTTCGCCCTTAGAACTCCATTTAACCCCTATAAGCAAAATTTTTCATTAGCAGGTTTTATTAAGTCAATAGTTGAAGGAAAGGGGGGGGAAGTTGATGCTTATATGTCAGAGTGTCGCGTTTTATATGAAATGTTTCCGAAGTCAAGTCAGTTTAAATCTAACTGCATTAAAATGATTGATAGGAAGACAGGAAGATTTTCAAAATCTATTGGTATTAGAAAATTTTATCAGATTGGTAATGATTATTTATCATTTAAAGAGAATCTGTCTGAATATGGATTAGATATTAAAAGTTTTCCATATATCACAGATGAATATGCCAATTTTATTTCATCGGCCTATGGCCATCCGTACCCAGTAGCTGCTTTTAAAGAGTATGTTTCAATTATGGATAAGGTTTGTAAAAATGATTGGAATAGGCTTGCTGTGATGAAGCAATCTTTAAAAAGAGCTCCAGCATCACAGACAAGTAGTATTTCAAGTAACTATAAATTTATGTTAAGAAGCTATATTAATAGATGCAAAAGATTTTACTATCCTGTAAATTAAGTAAATGATTAAGATAGATGATACAAAATGTATTAGACATACAGAGTGTTTGGTTGTGGATTTTTGTCCATATGGTGCCTTATCTCAAGAAGAGGAAAGTAAGCCTATTATTGATTACACTGTTTGCAGTCAATGTATGAAGTGCATGAATTATTGCATGGCCTTTTATAATGAATTAGATACTTGGGATTAGTTTATTATTTCTTTTTCAAGTTGATGCATATCTTCCACAGAGTTTTCTAACATAACAACAATTTTATTAGTGATACTAAAAGGATCATTTAGATCCTTAATATGAAATCGTTGTAATTTTTTTTGCATATCGATTGTTATGGGAGCGTAGGGGTTTAAGGTATTACATATATCGTTTAAATAAGAGACCCGACGTTTTAAAAGTTCAATTTTATTTTCAGAGGGAAGTTTTTTAAAATCACTTTCTGGATAAGAAAAGGGATCTTTTTGAGATATTTCTATGTTATTCATGGACACTAATTCACATATTTTACTCTTTACGTCAAATTATACTCGTAGCGTTAATAAGTTTGAGTACAGTTGGATTATTTGGCATAACTTTAGCTGAAATAAGTACATATTTGCAAAGTAAAGCAGTTGTAAAGGATTTTTGGGGCTATTATAACACCGAAAACGGGTCTTTTATGCGAAGAGTCTTTGAAAATAAGGTGTCACCATGGCACTTAAATTATTTTAGGAGTCAAAATGAAATTTTTTAATTTGTTTGTGAGAGAGAAAAATAGAGTGCGAATGCTTGGTTGCGTCATGCTTTTGATATTTAGTTTTTCAGCCTTTGGTAAAGAGAAGGTCATTAATGGTTATATAGGAGATCAAAGCTTTACTCTTGATAGTGATCATAAATTTTTAACTCTTAAAAACAGTTATCTAAAGTTAAAAAAGAAATTAA
>DAOVTR010000374.1 GCA_030633015.1 Bdellovibrionales bacterium | reverse complement strand
GTAGAAAAATAGGGAATGGAGGAGAGATCTGTAAAAATGGAACATCATTTTCTGCTCCTTATGCGTTTAATCATGGGGTGGCAAGTATAGAGAGCGTAAACGGAGAGTTAACCATTAAAGAGATTAAAGAGATTCTTTTAAAGAGTGTTTATATTCCAGATGTTAATAAATTATTTCCTGTAAGATCAGGTGGAATATTACATGAAAAAAGAGCTGTTCAAGTTGCAAGACTTTTAAAGGGGAATTCCAACTTGACTATTGAAGCTGCTGTCTTAGAGGTAAGAAAAACAGAGATAAGTCTAATTCCTGGAGAAAGATCAGATCAGAAATTTCTTAACTTTCTAAAAGAACTTTGGAGCAATAGAAATATATAAAGATGTTTGCTTTTTGACCTTTCTATCTGGTGGTGATTGTCTCGGTTGAAATAAGAGTTGCTGCAGCTGTTCCTGGAGGGCCATCACCATCAGTAAATTCATCAAGCCTATTATAAATGTTAACCCATTCATTGAATAAGGATTTGCACAATTAAATTAAAAGTTAATTTGCAAATTTATTTTCATGGGTGGTCTTTTGAAATCCATCTCTTTTAGAGTTGATAATAACTTGTAATTGTTTGCTCTTAAATTCTTTATAAATTGATTGTTAGGTTTTATCATTAAATTATAAAAAGTTCTTTTATTGGAAGATGATTTTTTTGAAATGTTATCATTTAGAAGTGGGAAGTTTGAATTTAGTTTTGCATTAGTTTGTAGATCAGTTAATTTCATTCGATTGATTTTTGTTTGCTTTGTAGTACTTTTTTTTTGTGATAAAGATTTAGTATCAGTCAAAATCTTTATCATAGAAAATAAAAAGAATGAAATAATAATAAATATTAGAAATGCTATTAAATGTTTTTTTGAAATATTAATCATGTTTTTTTATTCCAGATTAGGTGCATGGCACCTAATCTGGAAGTTAAATTATAATTCTCTAAGAGTTAGTTTTGCGTTAGCATCACTTGCTTGTGTACATTTTAAACGGTCAGAACCTTCAACGATGCAAGTTGCATCTTGGTTAACTACGTCTAACTGACTTACTTCTGTGAAAAATCCTTTTTTAAGAAGTGCTCTACCCATTTCTATATTAAGTATTAACTCTCCAACTTCGTTTAATGCATTATCAATTCGATCTAGTTCTCGTCCTGAAATAGTAAAACTTTTAAGCTTATCTTTAGAGAAAAAACCACCTTCTTCAATATCAACATCTGCAGAGAGCAGTAATTCTACATTAACAAATAATCTAGAATCATTTAAAGTTAGAAAGCTACTTTCTTCCACCATTTTTTCTAGTTCACTTAAAAAAACTGGTTTAAACCCTTCAAAAAGATTCTTTCCAATTGTTTCGCCTAGGCCTTCTGTAAACATTTTTTCAAAACTACTTACAATATCCATGTCCCATTTACTTGTATATTTTATAAGTCCATCTTTTGTTGGGCCTTGAAAGGCAAGCTCAATATTATTAACTTGAGTTGCAGAAGATGGAGTTCCAAAGTTTTCATTGTTAACCATTACTGTATGTGTTGCTGTCGATTTGATTTGAGTAAAAGTTTTTAATTGTTTATCTGCTTGATAAAGATCAGTTGATTGAGAATTGATACTCAGTTGAGCTATTTTAGTTTGAGCAAAAAGTTGAAGCGATAAAACTAATGAAAGTATTAAGATTGTGTATTTCATAAATCCTCCGAATGGTAATACATTTTTTTTATTTTTTACTCTTATAAGGAATAAATGAAAGCAATTTGTAATATTTATAAAAAATATTTATGATGTGCCAATTATTGTAGTCTATTGGAAATCATAACTTGCATAAAAATCATCTTATTTAATTTATTGAACTCTCAAATAACAGCTAGTTACGTTTTATTAAGAATAGAGATTAGTAATTGCTCGATATGGCTTTGATAAATATCAAAATGAGCCGATAATTTACATAGTGATGGGGAATTTTATGAGCCTTTCAAAAAAATATATATCAATATTTCTGTATCTAATTTGGGGACTTTTATTAGTTTCATGTGTTTCAAAAATCAGTTATGACGTGAAAATAGCCACTGATGATACCCAGAGTTCTAATTTGGACATGGATACTAATTCAAACACTGAATATGGCGCTGGTGTTGTTAAGGCCTTCCCTGGGGCCGTAGGCCTTGGTAGCGATAGTGTTGGAGGAAGAGGAGGCAGAGTAATAAAAGTTACGAATCTTCATGATTTGGGTGAAGGTAGTTTTAGAAATGCCGTTATGGCATCTGGCCCTCGGATTGTGGTTTTTGATGTCTCAGGAAATATTAATCTAAAATCAACAATTATGATTAGAAATCCTTTTTTAACAATAGCAGGACAAACTTCGCCTGGAGGTGTGGCCGTTTCAGGTAAGCAATTTAATGTTTCTACCAACGACGTTATCATTCGTCATATGCGCTTTAGATCTGGAGGGCATGAATATGATGGAAATGATAGTGACGGAGATAGCTTTTGTTTGTGGGGCCCATTTTGGGGAGGAAATCCTGTTTATACTTTTATGATTGATCACTCATCCTTTTCATGGGGAACATATGACACTTTTTCAATTACAGGAGGG
>DAOVTR010000267.1 GCA_030633015.1 Bdellovibrionales bacterium | reverse complement strand
CTGGAATCCTTGGTATGGCACAGCTTCTTGATGGTAAGGTTGGGGAAGATAAGAATCAGTTAAAGATACAAAAAATATTGGAAATGGGAAAAAGATTATCAGATACATTAAATCATGTGAAAAAATTAAGCTATGCCAGTGAATCAGATGAATGGTTTCGTACTGATTTAAACGAAGTCGTAAAAAAATCAATATCTTTAATTCAAGAACAGATGGTAAAGCATAATATTAAGGTTGAGATAGAGTATTTTAAAGATCTACCTGCTATTTCAGGTCAAGAGCAAATGTTAGAAATGTTAGTTCATCAATTATTGATTAATGCTAAGGAATCGTTTGAGCTTGATCCTACTGTAAGCAGTCGTGAGATAAGAATTAAATTGGATTTTAAAGATGGTCAAGTCAAGCTTATATATTTTGACAACGCTACAAGCATTATTGATGAAAATGAGAATAAATTAAAAGGAAAATGTAAGTTTTCAAAAAATGCTCATTTAGCATTAGTATGTAATATTATTAATGAGCATAAAGGTGAGATGCATTTTTTAGATGAAGATGAAGATGAAGATGAAGATGAAAATAAAAATAAAGATTTTCGTATTTTAGAGATTATATTTAATAAATTTGAAGAAGCATTAACCCAAACGTCCATTGATTTTAATGATACAAAAACAAAAAAACTATTTATCGTAGATGATGAAGATATTATAATTGAAGTACTTGAAGATTTTTTATCAATTTATTTCGATGTAACGACTTTTATTGATTCAGAAGAAGCGTTGAAAGAGATCCAAAAAAAACAGTATGATATAATTTTAACTGATCTTAAAATGCCAAAATTTACTGGGATGGATATTATGAAGGCCAGTAGAGAGCTTTCACCTGAAAAACCTGTAATTATTATGAGTGGTTTTGCAAGAGATGAGGGTATGATGAAAAATGTGCGTGACCAAGGTGCACGAGATATTTTAACTAAGCCTTTTATGGACTTAGATGCTTTAGTGGCACGACTACAGAGCCATGTTAGATAATAGATTCTAAAATTCAACTACATTTGCTTTATCTATTTGAAATTAGTTCATTAATTGTGCTTCTGCATAGCATTAAGTAGATTTCTTTATCTGACAATTTAAATCAGAAATGGTATTTAAATATCTAATTAAGGAAATAATATGAGTAATTTGGAAAATCCTGTCCCGCAAGATAATAAAGGTTTTGTGCATCTTCATCTTCATACCCAATACTCTTTATTGGATGGAGCAATAAAACTAGATGATCTTTTTTCAAAAGCACTTGAATATAATATGCCAGCAGTCGCTCAAACTGATCATGGTAATATGTTTGGGGCAATTGATTTTTATACAAAAGCAAAAAAATATGGTGTTAAACCTATACTAGGTTGTGAAGTTTATATTACATCTGGATCAAGGTTTGAGAAAACAGTTGCAGGTAGAAATAGAGCTACTCAAAGTCAAGATGAGGTTGAATCTAGTTATAAAATTCATCACCTTGTTTTACTTTGTAAAAATAATATTGGTTTTCAAAATCTATGTAAGCTTGTGTCTAAAGCATATTTGGAAGGTTTTTATTATAAACCACGCTGTGATTATGAAATTTTAAAAGAATTTTCTGAAGGTCTTATATGCACATCAGCTTGCCTGTCAGGTGAAGTTGCACATAATTTTTTAATTGGACAAGACGCAAGGGCCATAAAGGCCATTAATAAACTCCATGATATTTTCCAAGACGATTTTTATCTTGAAATTCAAGAAAATGGAATGAGTGATCAAACTATTGCAAATAAAAAGGTGATTGCTTACGCAACAGAGAATAATATTCCTTTGGTGGCAACAAATGATTGTCATTATTTAAATCAAGATGATGCCGTTGCTCAAGAAGTGTTATTATGTGTTCAGACTGCTAAACTTCTTTCTGATGAAAAAAGAATGAGATTATCTTCTGATCAGTTTTATGTAAAATCTCCCGAGGAGATGAGAAAAGCATTTATAAATCATCCTGAAGCTTGTGATAATACTTTAAAAATTGCTGAACAGTGCAATGTTGACCTAAATTGGACAGATGAAAATGGTCATCAAATTTATCATCTTCCAGATTTTGAAATTACTACCGGAGAGACATCGGCGCAATATTTTATACGATTGTCTAAAGAGGGACTTGAAAATAGATTTAAAGGCCCTCAGTTTACAGAGCTTGTACAATCAGAAAATTGGGAAAAAGATAAACTAGAATATTATTCTAGATTAGATAGCGAACTCGATATGATTATCAAAATGGGCTTCCCTGGCTATTTTTTAATTGTGGCAGATTTCATTAGTTGGTCAAAGGAAAATTTAATACCTGTTGGTCCTGGACGAGGATCTGGTGCGGGATCACTAGTTGCTTATTCGATGGGTATTACAAATATAAATCCATTGCCTTATAATTTGCTTTTTGAAAGATTTATTAATCCAGAAAGAATTTCTATGCCTGATTTTGATATTGATTTTTGTCAAAGTGGAAGGCAGCGAGTGATTGATTACGTTACTCAAAAATATGGTACAGATCGAGTAAGCCAAATTATTACTTTTGGTACTTTAAAAGCAAAGGCAGTTATTAGAGATGTTAGTAGAGTCTTTGATCTTCCTTACTCTGAAGCAGATATGCTCGCTAAATTAGTTCCTGACGAATTAGGAATTACGTTGGATAAAGCCTTGGAGTTGGAGCCTAAAATAGGTGAGTTAATAAATGCAGATCCTAAAATTAAGCAAATTATAAATATTTCAAAACGCTTAGAAGGGCTTAATCGACATGCTGGTATTCATGCTGCGGGAGTTGTTATAACCAGTAAACCACTGGTGGAATATTGTCCGTTAATGAAAGGTCGAGATGGAGAGCAGGTTTGTCAGTTTGATAAAAATTTTGCTGAGCTAATAGGTCTTGTTAAATTTGATTTTTTAGGATTAAAAACTTTAACTGTAATAGATGGAGCGTCCAATTTTATAAAAAGGGATTTTGATAAGGAATTTGATATTGAAAATATTCCAACTCAAGATGATGATGTTTATGATTTTATCTCTGAGGGAGAAACGGTAGGTGTTTTTCAACTTGAATCATCGGGTATGATAGATCTATGTAAAAGAATTAAGCCTGATAATTTAGAGGATATTACCGCAATAAATGCTTTATATAGACCAGGCCCAATGGAATCAGGAATGTTAGATGATTTTATTGAAATAAAAAATGGTCGTAAGGAGATGAGTTTTCCTTTTCAAGAATTGGAGGGGGTCTTAAAAGACACTTATGGTGTCATTGTTTATCAAGAGCAGGTTATGAAAATTGCTCAAATTATTGGTGGTTACTCTTTAGGTCAAGCTGATATGCTAAGAAGGGCCATGGGTAAAAAGAAAGTAAAAGATATGGAAGCTCATGAAGAGATCTTTCTAAAAGGGGCCAAAGAGAGAAATTTTGATTTAGATAAAGCTAAAAAGCTTTATGATTTGATGGCCAATTTTGCTGCTTATGGATTTAATAAATCACATGCAGTTGCCTATGCTCTTATTGCATATCAAACTGCATATTTGAAATTT
>DAOVTR010000056.1 GCA_030633015.1 Bdellovibrionales bacterium | reverse complement strand
ATTAGATCAACATC
The DNA here is from genome assembly GCA_030633015.1 of Bdellovibrionales bacterium. The sequence continues at coordinate 8,223 of DAOVTR010000056.1, read as the reverse complement.
TTCTTCATCCAATCTAGTTTTATCCTTAGGCTCTACTACACAAACAATTTTTTCACCCAACTCACTATCATCCACTCCTAAGTAGGCACACCTTTCAACAAATTCTAGCTTCTTTAAGATTATCTCTGCCCTAACTGGGAAAGCATATTTCCCATTTCTATTAATTGCATTATGAACTCTTCCCACAAGCCAAAGTTTTTCATTTTCATCAAGCCTAGCGAGGTCTCCTGTTCTATGCCAAACGACACCATTTTCATCTAAAATTTTCGCTCGATCAAAGGCCTCTTGGTTATTGTAATAATCGCGACAAACATGCTCTCCTGCCACAATTAATTCTCCAACCTCACCTGCCTTTACAACAAGACCGGCCCAATTTATCTTTGGATCAGTCTGATCAAGAACTATTGGACTCTTATTTATTTTTAAAAATTTATATTTTAAACCAGAATCTATTTTCCCAACGTTTACCCCTTCATCTACTAGCTCTGGATCACTTTCTGCGATTGATTTAGTATTTATCATTTCCTGTGCTTCAATATGGGCCATGGGTTCTACTTCGGTGGAGCCATATAAAACCCAAATTTCTGCATTAGGAGCTACCGAAGTAAAATCAATTAAATTATCTCTAGATACTGGTGCCCCACCTGTTATAACCCTTTTTAAATCTGGAACTAATATGTTTTTATCTTTACAAAACTTTGCTACTGAATTTAAAAGTGATGGAGAAAGGGTCATACAATTTATATTGTTTGCTTTCATCTGTGCCATTATAATAAGAGCGTCATTAGCTCCAGGTGTACCTACATCAAAAGCGGGCAAAACGGTTGTAATACCTGTTGCGATATTATTCAGTGAAAAAATTGGAAAAACGGGAAGATCAATATCAGTACTGCTAAATGGCAAAGAGCGATCTAGAGCATAATGTTGAGCTGCTAAAAACCGATGAGTTCTATTAGCTCCTTTCGGTGTACCTGAACTTCCTGTAGTAAACGTAATTAAGGCTGTATCATCTTGTAATACTTCCTGAGTTGGAACTACAGTATCTGTTTGAGATAAAATTTCAATAGTTGATGAATATTTTTTTTGATGTGGACCTAAAACTATTTTACTTTGAAGATTGTCAAATTGTTTAACTCCATCTAAAAGGTCAAATGCCTGCTCAACGCTTATCATTGCAACTGGATCAACAACTTCAGCGCTAACTCCAAGCTCTCCTCTTCTCGCCCAAGAATCTAAAAAGACAGGTACTGCTCCAATCTTTTGTAATGCAAACATACTCGCATATAAATATAGAGACATGGGAATAAATAGAATAACCCTGTCACCTTTTTTTATACCTAAATTATAAAAACCTGACGCAAGTTTTTCAGACAGACTATAGAGTTGTTTTATAGATACGCTATCATGTGGTAAATTACCATCTAATGAACCATTCCATTTTTTAAGAGCTTCCATATTAGCCCATTTTAAAATAACCAAATCAGGATGTTCTTGCATATGTCTTTCTAAAAATGAATAAACATTGTTTTGTTTGTCTACTCCTTGAATGTAGCCAAGTTTTGTGTTCATTAAATACTCCTTAAAAAATCTAAAATATTTTCTGCAATCTTCTTAGGATGAGTCCATACCAACGCATGTCCACCATCTTCAATAATGGATAATCGTTCAATTTTTAAATACGTTCGAAGTGGATCAATTTGTTCATTTTTAGTCGAGCTTTTATCATGATTTCCCCAAATAACAAATACGGGAATACTCTTTTCTTTGAGTTTTAAAAGATCTTTTTTAGATGGAATAATTATTTGATCTTTTTCCAAAATGGAACCTTTTAAAAGATCTAGATCCATTAGTTTTTCTTTCTGCTGACCATATATGTTGGGTATTTCTTTAGGATATGATGAATTTTTTAAAAAATCATCGATGGCCTTTTCTCTTTTACTATTTAAAATTAAATCACCCAAATAAGGAATTTTTAAAATTATTTTTTTTATAAAAGATACTTTTGATGGAAATACATAGGGTGATATTAAAATCACAGCACTGACGCTATCCATGTTTTTAACGACGTCATTTAAGGCCCTCACTGCCCCCCACGAATATGCCAAAACAATTGATTTTTCATTTGAGTTTAACTTAATTTTTTCATTTTTTTCTTGAATTAAAAACTGGCTTCGAGGCAACTCTCCTTTAAGTAAAGAAAAATCGTCTCCTGTTCCAGGCGATCCATAATAACAGATAAAGAGATATGATAATGATTGAAGTATTTGATTCATAAAATAATTCCCTTTTTAATCATTTGTCTAATTTTTTCTTTTGAAGGATTTCTTGAATGTTTATTGTTGGTTTTAATATTAGATTTTCCGTCTGGAAATCTTTTTAATTCCTTTATAGTCTCTATTAACTTACTTAGCTCTTCACCTTCGATCACACTAGATCGCTCTAAAAAATTCATATAGTTTTTTGCTGACCCATCTGATGTTTCAATCACCTTTAAAATTTTACCATCATCAATTTTCTTATTCATTTGATGTACAGAAAAACCTGCTGGTCGGCCTTCATATAAAGCGTGTAGATCACACATAGTTCCACGATACTCAGGAAGCAGGCCATGATGTATATTAATACATCCCAACTTTGCAACATCTAATATCTCTTGTTTATAAATATCACGCGTTCTCAAATTAATAATCAGATCAACTTCATTGTTTTTCGCCCAACTAATTAGCTCATTACTATTAATTGTCTTTCCTTTTTTTACTAACTTTCCAAACTTTTTGAATAATGTACGTCGTGGATCACTTATTTGTTGGAGTGAATTTTTAATCAAACTAAGACCAGTGTTAAAAGCACCAATCATGCTTAGACCAACTGCCGTTTTTATAAGATTTAAATTTAAATTTTGAAGGATCACCAAAGCAAAAATATCATCGCTATTTTTTTCCAAAAGAACTTTAAATAGTTCAAGATAATTTTTAGGTACATATGTTACTTCAGAAGTAACTAATACAATTTTCATTATATTCGCCTATAAATATTAAACCTATACATTTGAACTTTTTCTAAATCGATTAAATCTTTATAATCTAAAGTAATATCTTCATATCCTTCTATATCAACGTTAGGAACTCTAAGATATGATCTAATCACGATAACTGCCCCTTTATTAAGCCCCGGGACAATTTCTTGTAAAAAACTTGTCTCTACTTCTCCAGAAAAATAGGATGGAACATCGCTCATAGAAATAAAATCAAATTTTTCATCAGACTGATTTATTGCAGAAATTAAATCCTGGTTAGACCAAGTAACTGTACTAGATGTCTTTAATGCATTTTTCATCTGTAAAAAACATTGCTTATCGGCTTCGATTGTATTTCCTGCTGGATCAAAAATATACCCTCTAAAGCATAACTGTAAGAAAAAACTTTTTTTGGTCAACGAGTTGTAAAATAGATGCTTAAAGGCCTTCGCATAATATTTAAAATAGGTTTCATTAATATTTTTTTTAACAAATTCACCTTTATACAACAAAGCATTAAAAACTGATTTATTTCCCAGAATATGAAGTACTATATTCCATCTCCACCAAGGAAAATCATTATCAAAATATTTTTTTTGTTTCTCTAAATCATTAAATGAAAAACAGATCGATGAGTGCTTTTTACCTAAAATTAATCGTACAATTTTACTGAAGGTATTAAATGTTCGCTCCCAGCTACCTGCATATAAAATAGAGTTCCAACTGTTGGCAACAAACAATTTTTCAAAATAACTCTTATCAACCTCTTCCAAATTTAGCTTATAAAATATTTTTTTTCTAAAATCAGACAAATTCACTTTTCCATAAGGGGCATAACCCCAGAATTTCAGAAAATCTCTATGCTCTAATAACTTTATTGTTTCAATTCTTAATTTTAAGATACCTAGCTGCTGCAAGGCTAAATCTACACAGTGTAATTTTTGAGGATTTGTAGCTAAAAGAGGCAGTGATCTTCCACCACTTCCACAGACGGATAAAATCTTTTGAGAATTCAAAAGCTTGACCATCTCATATTCAACCGAACTATCTTCATTGGCCAAGGAGTAATTTAACTCAGAAAAATATTTTTTTGACATGTTAAATACATACCAAAAAAACAGTCAAAACTTTAAATATTTACTCCTCTTGTAAGAATTATATCCCTCTTAAAAGTATATATATGGCCAAGAAAAACAATTTTAGGTAAGTATGTATTTTAAATTTTACAGGAGCCTATATGTCTCAAATATATTCCATTAATAATGAACAAATTTCTCTTTTTTCACTACCTGTAGGCCCCCTGGCCGCAAATTGCACCATAGTTCATGATAATACTTCCAAAACAGCTGTAATTATTGACCCTGGACAAGAAATTCAAGAAATAGAACAAATAATTAACTCAGAAAAATTAAGTCCTGAGATATTAATACATACTCACGCTCACTTTGATCATGCTGGATCGTCTTCACAACTTAAAGACAAATTCAACTGTCAACTTATAATGCCTGAACCAGATAAAGAGCTTTATAAAAACTTAAATGCTCAAGGGCAGATGTTTGGCGTAAGCATTGAAAATCCCAGTGAAGTTGATACCTATATGACTAACGAAACAATCGTTACAAGCAGCAGCTCTAATTTAAATGAATTTCTATCCTCTTTAACAATTCTTCATACTCCAGGCCACTCCCCAGGATCACTTTGCTTTTACAGTGAATATTTTCCAACTCCAATACTCATTGCAGGTGACACTCTATTTAAAATGTCTATTGGTAGGACTGATCTTTTTGGTGGAAACCATGAAGATATTATAAGCTCTATAAAAACAAAATTGTTCACTCTTCCTGAAAATACTATAGTAATAACTGGACATGGACCAACTACCCTTATTGGACTTGAAAAGACTTCAAATCCTTTTTTTTTGAGCATATTATGACAAACAAAACCAGAACTAAAAAAGAACTAAGCAAACTAAAACTTGGATCAAAATTAACTGAATATAAATCAGACTATGACCCAAATTTGCTGGAAGTTATTAAAAACAATAATCCCAAATCAGATTCATGGATCTCTTTTATTTGCACTGAATTTACCTCTTTATGTCCCAAAACAAATCAACCTGATTTTGCTAAAATATTTATAAACTATATTGCAGATAAAAATATTATTGAGTCTAAATCCATGAAATTATACCTTTTTAGCTTTAGAAATCATGGCTCATTTCATGAAGATTGTATTGAACAAATTAAAGATGATCTAATATCTATTTTAAAGCCTAAATATCTAGAAGTTATAGGAGAATTTACTCCAAGAGGTGGGATAAGTATTTTTCCTTACTCCAGTTATTCAAATAATTTAAAGAAATTTCAAGCACTAAAAAAATTTAGGCAAAATAATTATTCACCAGGCAAATACTCAATGGCCCTTTCAAGAATTTACTAAGATTTCAAAATAATCGATTCTATTCAATTATTTCCAAAACAGATCTTTTCTTAAGCTTAGTTGAAGCAGCATTTAAAATTGTTCTCAATGCTCTAGCTGTTCTACCTTGCTTGCCAATGACCTTTCCAAGATCAGACTTATCTACTCTTAATTCAATAACAGTAGTTTGCTCGCCTAGAACCTCTGTAATTTCAACTTCATCTGGCATATCCACCAAGGATCTACTAATAGTTTCAATAAGATCTTTTAATTCACTCATGAGACAACTCTCGCTTGTTAAAGTATTTACCTACAATATTAAAAAATATTACTTTAGTCTAACTTCAATTTTATGCTTTTTCAAAAGAGATTTCACAGTATCTGAAATTGCTGCACCTTTATCTAGCCACGCGTTAATTGATTCGGTCTTAACCGCAGAAAGTACTTCCTCTGACGCTGGATTATACTGCCCTAATTTTTCTAAAAACCTACCATCTCTGGGTGATCTCGAATCTGTTGCAACAATAGTATAAACAGGTTTATGGATTCTTCCACCACGTGCTAATCTAATTTTAATCATTTATAACTCCTAATCCATAAATATAGATAATATTCAGCAATAATTTATTAAATCACATTGAGCAAGAAGTCAACCAGTATAGCTACTTAGAGAAATAACCACCACCCCAAGGGCCCTTCTTTCTTGCCTTATTTTTTTTACCTTTTTTCATGGGGGAACTGCGAAATCCTTTTTGGGCCCCACCACCAGGCATCCCTGGCATTCCTCCTCCCTTAAACATACCCATCATAGAGCCCATCATTTTTTCCATCTGCTTAAATTTGGCAAGAAAATCAGAAACGGCCTTCACACTTGTTCCAGATCCTCTAGCAATTCTATTAACATGAGACTCTTTGATAATTTTATAATTTTCCCGCTCTTTTTTTGTCATTGATGAGATAATAATCTTCATTTTACCCATCTCATCTTCAGCAGGAGAAAGATCTCCAACATCTTTCATTGCCGCCCCCATTCCTGGAAGCATCTTCATAATGGAACCCATAGATCCCAACTTAGACATCATATTCATCTGTTTCATAAAATCATCGACAGTGAAGCGACCCTTTTCCAGATTCTTCATCATGCTTTCAGCTTCTTTCTCATCAATTTCTTGCTCAGCTTTCTCTACAAGAGATAGAACATCTCCCATATCTAAAATTCTTTTAGCAAGTCTATCCGGATGAAAAAGCTCAAAATCTTTCATCTTTTCACCAGTAGAGATATACCGAATTGGCACACCCGTTACATGGCGCATGGAAAGAGCTGCTCCACCTTTTGCATCTGAATCCATTTTAGAGAGAACAATTCCGGTCAGCTCAATTGATTCATGAAAACTTTTAGATACATTTACCGCCTCTTGTCCTGTCATGGCATCAGCAACCATCAACACTTCAGGCCGAAATTCAGCAAGGGCCTTCTTAATATCTTTAAGTTGGCCCATAAGTTCATTATCTACATGAAGCCTTCCGGCAGTATCAATGATAATGACATCTTTATGAAGTTTTTTGGCCTCACTCATGGCAGCCAAAGCAATATCTTTAGGATGCATTGAAAGATCTGAATCAAACCAATCCATATCAATACTTTTAGCAAGCGTAATCAGCTGATCTTTTGCTGCAGGTCTAAACGTATCTGCTGGAACCAACAGTACATCTTTTTTCAACTTATTTTTTAAGTGGTAAGAGAGCTTTCCAGAAAAGGTAGTCTTACCTTGCCCATTTAAACCAACAATCAAAATAGGAACAACAGGTGGACGGTTAAGATCAATTTCTTCATTTTCCTCACCCATAATTAGAGCAAGTTCATCATGCATTATTTTTACAAATTGCTCTCCAGGATTTACTCCCCGAATTACTTTTTCCCCAATGGCCTTCTGCTTAACTTGAGCAATAAATTGTTTTACTACCTTAAAATTAACATCTGCTTCGAGCAGTGCCGTTCTTACTGCTTTTAAAGTATCTTCAATATTATCTTCACTGATTTTCCCTTTTCCACGAATACTTTTAAAGGCATCAATAAATTTATCACTTAAATTATCAAACATTTCACTTTCCTTGAGTGTATTTTATTAGATGGTCATAATAGCAAGATCGACTCAAATATCAAGCCTGTATTTATAAAGACTTACAAATATTAATTTTAGACTTGTAGCGGCTTAATTGATAACAGCAAACAAAATATCTACATATATTTAAATACTTAAATAAAATTTTATTTATCCGATAAATACTCATTAATTGCGTTCGGAGAAACAATATATGAAGCATAAAAACAATCTACAAAAAATACTATATTTTATATTACTGCTATCACTCGTCACATGTGCTGTGCCTCAAAAAAGCAGTACGCGAACCCCAGCAAACAGCCAACTTTTTGAACAATTAACGGCCAACGCCCTTTCTCAATTGCCAATCCGATATCAAAATCAACTTGAAACTTTACAAGGCAATATGGCGAAATTCATGCTTTTTGCTGCAAATAAATCTGATAAAGAAAAGATTAAAATATTCAATGAAGCACGAATATACTTTAACAAAGTGGCAACTCCCCTACTTGAAAATATTGAATCACAAATAAAAGGACAAGACGCAATACATAGCTTTGAAATTATACCTGCTCCCCAATGGACTCTTAATTCTGAAATTAATTTCTTACTAGATGAAGTTAAAAATTTGACTGAAGGGAAAGATGGGATGCGCCTAAACCAACTTCTTAATATTAGTTCTGAATT
>DAOVTR010000343.1 GCA_030633015.1 Bdellovibrionales bacterium | reverse complement strand
TCCTAAAATTAAAACAACACTTAAAACTTAAAAAACTCTGTACTTTGGTATGGTTCTAAAAGTAAAATGGTTAGAAGCAGCAAGAGGATTTTGAGTAAGAGTTCTTCCATATGAAGCACTTATAATCTCCCAATCGATATTATCTTTTATATAATGAAGTTGATATAAATTAACTGTAAAAAATATTTTGCTTTCCATTAAACTTATAGGGCTTAAACCAAGACCAATATATAAACTTGGAGTTGGTTCTTTAAAAACAAATTTCTTCAAATTAGGAAATTCATCCTCTAGAAAGGCACCACTCGCACTTGTAATGTACAAAAGAAGAGATAACTTTATAAATAAAAATTTAAAATATTTTTTCATCTTTTTTCAAAGCCTACAATTTGATTCATACAACTTCTTGCCCTTCCCGTTTTTGCTTTACTTAAAAAATGTCGTGCTTCATTTAAATATCCCAATTTCATTGAACTACATCCTATAAGTTCATACACTTCACGACTTCTATTTCCATTAGATAATCCTAAAAAACCAGATGCCAAAGAGTGATTATATTCACTTTTAGACAAATAGCGATTTCCTACTTTAACAAGATAGGGATTTTTTTTACTTGTTGATGAAAAAACCGATTTAATAAGTGAAGAGTAATCAGAATAATTCACACTATCTGCATCTGAAGATTTAAATTTTCTCCACGATATGGCCTCTCCTTTTCGAGGAGATCTTCCGGCATAACAAAATTTATTAGCAGGAGTAGAAACCTTAGAACTACTTATGATCTTTTTACAACGAGTTTTATACTTACTTCCGTTTTTAAAACTCTCTTTAGCTTTTTGCATTAAAGCTGACCTCATACCACTATTAGCTCTCGCCAATTTTTTTAAATAATTTCCAAAAGTTGAAAACAGGTTATAAAGCTTCAGAGATGTTATAATATCCAAATGAGCATCACCACTTCCTTCTAATGATTGATATCCTTGCAAAACTTTCATAAACACAGCAGCGTACTTTTCAATACCATTAACATTAGTATTAGCCTTTGCGATTGCACTACCGAATTTTTGATCCATCATTTCAACTCGGCTTAGGTTAAACCATTTACACAAAGTTCCTTGAGCACCTCGCCTACAAGTCCGAGACAATCTATTTGTTAAAACTGATCTCAACCCACTTCCAATGTCATTTTTTCTTTTATATAATCCAGTATAAATACTGTCATCAATTCCTACTTTTTTAATCATTAGCCCTAAATCGTCAGGAATATCAATAGGCGAATCAAGCAAATCAGAAATTTGTTGTTTTAATTTTTCTTTAGTCGATCCAGAAACTTTTCCCCAAAATGGGCTAGATATATTATTTGCAATAATATCCCAATCTCTTAAACTAATTGCAAGATCCATATACATACCATAGGCATTTGACCGGCTTGAATACGGATAGGACTTATTTGTAAAAATTGCCTTATAAGTCTTTAGAGCATCATGAAACTTTGTTACATTCATATTCTCTTGAGCAATAGAAATTATAATTCCCGCTCGCTTGCCTTTGTTTCTCTCACTAGCAGCTACCGTCATTGCAGTCTTCATAAAGGTTGCAAAATCTCTTTCTTTTTTACTTTGGGCAAGAGCTTGCTTTAAAGCAATACTTCTAAGACCTGCATCTTTTTGTCCCATTGCAACTGCAAGATAACTCTTACCTTTGGCAAAAGAATCAAAATCAGTATCAGATTCAACTTGCGCTTCAAGCATCTTTAACCTTGCCTGCTTGTTGATACTTGCGAGCTTACGAGTAAATTTACGATCCTTAACCTTGACCGTCATCATTCTGCTGGTCCACTTTATTAAATTTTCATAATCATTTTTTGTATTATAATAATCTAAAATAAGATCCCCTGCATCCGCAGCATACTTAGAACTTTTAAATGCTCTCATATAGCCTAATAGAGCAGGAATGGCCTTATCATAAAACCCTTGTTCATAGACACTTTTAGCTAAAATAAAATTAAGCTTTGGTGATCTCTTAAGTTTAGGACTGGTATTCATATAAGTCCTAAGCGTTCTAATTAAAAGCCCCTTAGATCTCAACAATTCATAAAATGAATAATCACCCTTTTTTTCAAAACATAAAAGAGCGTTTTGTAAAATCTTTGTCTTATTAGCAGGACGTCCAAACTGACCAAAATATGTTTTTAAATAATATTCACCACTATCTAAAAACTTTCTTTTACTAAAATAAACATCTGCAAGGTTCACCCCTATTTTGGCTGCATTAGGAGATTTTTCAAAAAAATTCAAATATAGCTTGTAATAGTCCACTGACTTTTGAAAATAATAATTGTATTTTTTCCTGTTTGGACTAATCTTTTTAACATATTTACGTCTAGATTTTGTTCTTTTAGTTATTTTTTTTGATCGACTTTTCTTAACTGTTTTTTTATATCGTTTTGATTTCTTTTTTTTATTTTTGCTAACTGCTGCAATTTTCCTAGTCTTATACCTTTTCATCAACAAATGGGCCCTTGTACCAAGGTCCCTTACCTGCTTTTCCAAGAACGCATATGACTGCTTTTTATATTTTGCTGGTATATCGTAATAAGCAATCCAATAATTATATACTTCCAGTAGATATCTAACCTCTTCTACCGGCAAATGAACCCTATCCTTAATTGGAATCATGATAAGTACTTCTTGATAGATATTAATTACTTTTTGAGGATAAATAACTCTTTCAGACAACGTACGAAGCAACTTAATTGCAAAAGTAAACCTCTTTAAATAAATATATCTAAAAGCTAGTTTTTCAATAACCTCTTGAAATAGTTGCTCTGTTGGAGCAATCCTTGAATAATATCCTACTGGGTCTGCATTTTTCTTTTTATATACTTCAGTAT
>DAOVTR010000302.1 GCA_030633015.1 Bdellovibrionales bacterium | reverse complement strand
TTTCAAGATCCTCAAAAACTTGTTTTTTAATATGCATATTTTCAACAACAGCTTCAATAATTAAGTCAGCATTTTTAAATCCATCATTATCAAGCTGGGCAGAAATTGATCTTTGCTTTCTTTCAAATTGATCAAAATTCATTTTTTTTCTTTTAACTGCTTTTTTGAAAATAGCTGAAGACTGCTTCAAGCCTAATTCCAGGGCCTCAATATTTAAATCCTTCATAATAGGTCTCATATCATTATTGGCCATTAACCAAGCAATACCGCCTCCCATCGTTCCGGCCCCCAATACAACTCCTCTGTTAAGAGAGTGTTCTTCTTCACTTACAGGCCCTGCATATTTTTTTGATGATTCTGTCAAAAAATAAATATGTCGCAAATTTTTACTCTGCTCTCCCATACAAAGCTCACCAAATGCCTGAGCTTCGAGCTTTAAATATTTCTCTCTATTTTTACCAGCACCTTTTGACATTACGTCTAAAATTTTTAAAGGAGCTTCATACAGACCTCTAGTTTTGGAAACAACTCCCTCTCTTGCTTTTTGAAAAATAATTTTTCTTGTTAAAAAATTATCTAAAGCTACATCTCCAATAGAATCTGATATTGATTTCTCTTTTTTAGATTTAGTCAGTTGAACAAGGGCCATATCAAGTAGTCTTTCTTTTGCATAAACTTCTTCAACAAGCTTGGCCTTTTTCGCTCTTTTACCATTTAATCTTTTACCAGTTAAAATAAGATCAAGTGACTTAGGAAGACCAATTCTTATTGGTAAACGATAAGTTCCACCAAAACCAGGAATCAGTCCAAGTTGAACCTCAGGTAATCCCAAAGATGTTTTGGGAGAATCTGAAGCAATGATTTTATTACATGAGAGAGCTAATTCTAAACCTCCACCTAAACATACGCCATTAACGCAAGCAATAGTTGGTACTTTTAAATCTTCAATCATATTATATATATCTTGACCTGTTGCTGCTCCAGCTTGAGCCTCTTCAATTGTAGACATTTTATTAATTAAATTTATATCTGCACCAGCGAGAAAAACTCCATCTTTCAAAGAATGGAAAATAACTCCTTTTACAAGGTCTTGAGATACTTGTTGTAGAATTTCCTTTAACTCCGTTAATGTTTGCTCATCAAGAACTGATATTTTTTGATCAGTATTTTTTCCAAAACCAACATAAGCATATTCATTTTTTAAATTATATTCAATATTCATCCAAGTCATGAAAGACTCCTTTATTATAAATTCTCAATTATACATGCGCCGCCTTGACCACCACCGATACAAAGTGAAGCTATTCCATATTTTGCATTTCTTTTCTTAAGTTCATGGGCCAAAGTTACAACAATTCTGCTTCCAGTCGATCCAACAGGATGTCCTAAGGCAATTCCTCCACCATTTACATTAAATTTTTCTTCTGGAACTTCACCCCAAACTTTCTCCACTCCAAATTTATTTGCAATTTTTTTATCAGTTAAACCTTTAAAGACTGATAACATTTGTGCTGCAAAGGCTTCATTAATTTCAAACAAATCCATCTGATCTAAATTCATACCAGTTCTTGTTAAAACACCGTTCATGGAAACTAAAGGTCCCATTCCCATTCTCTCTGGTTCCAGAGCTGCAAAATGGTAATCAACAATTCTGGCCATTGGTTTAAGATCATATTTTTTTACTGCATCTTCACTTGCTAATAGCAGCATTGATCCTCCATCAGTAATTGGACAACTATTACCAATTGTTACCGTTCCTGATTTTTTATCAAAATATGGTCTCATTTTAGCAAGTCCTTCAACTGTTGAGGTTGCTCTATAACCTATATCTTTTGAAATTAATTTATCTAAATTCTTCCCTGCAAAGACTGGAACAATCTCATCTTGGAATTTTCCTGCCTCCCATGCTTTCGCAGTTTTAAGATGCGAGTTATTTGAAAATTCATCTTGCTGTAATCTAGTAATATTTAATTCACGTGCTAACAGTTCGGCAGTCTGCCCCATGTTAAGCTCACAAAATGGATCTGTAAGCCCCTGCTCAATAGCTATAATTGGAGCTAAGTAATATGGCCTAAAAGCTGCTATTGCCTTTATACGTTCAGGTAAACTCTTGGCCTTCATCATGTTTATAAATAGATTTGTCATCTTTTTTCCAAACATAAGCGGCATTTGAGACATGGATTCAACTCCACCTGCAAACATTAAATTCTCTCTACCATTTCCAATCTTTAAAAAAGCTTGCGCCATTGCTTCCATTCCTGAAGCACAATTTCGATTAACCGTATATGCACTTGTTGTCTTATCCAAACCTGCATCCAACGCAATAACCCTTCCAATATTAGGATATTTAGCAGGTGTTCCAATATTTCCAACAATAACTTCATCAATAGAATTATCAGGCAACCCTGCCTGGTCCATCATATTTCTAATCAAGGAAGTTCCAAGAAAGGGAGCGACAGTATCTCTAAAATCCAATCCGGCCTTGACTTGTGGGGTCCTTTTGGCGTCAACGATATAGACATCCTTCATATGATTCTCCAGTGTAAGATATGAATATTTTGAATAAATTAATAATAGATTAATTACTTCATTTTAGAAAGAAATTTACAATAAAATAATATAGATCTTAATAATCAATTTAATGCGGTTTATATGCATTGAATTATAGACAAAAAAAAAGAGGATAAGATTGACTTGTTTCTTATCCTCTTCTTATATAGAAAGGTTACTCAATCAACTTTAACATCAACTAAAAATTAACTACTACTCCGCCGACTACTGAAGTAAACCCTGCATTTTCAATTTTCTTACCTTCTTTTTCAAGAGCAATCTGATCTACGCTGCTATATAAATTATTAGCTTCATAATCAAATCCTGTTGAAATACCCTCTGAATATCTTGCTTCTAAATTAACTCCGAAATATTGACTAAATCTAAACTCTGTTCCTAGAGCAACAGAAGCTGCAAAGTAACTTGATTTAAAACTCTCTTCTCCATACTCAACGTTATAAGGATCAACATAAGTTGTAGAATTTGTATAATCTAAACTTGTTCTATTATAACTCGCTGATAAACCTACATAAGGCCTTACTTTAGAATTTTTTATTATAAAGAATTTAGAATTCATCTCTATTGCAAAGTGCCTATAATCAATCTGTCTATAGTCTCCAAAAGTATTATAATAAGAAGGATAATATGTATTATTAAGGTAACTATTATTAAAGTTTCTATAGGTGTCATCAGTTATTT
>DAOVTR010000341.1 GCA_030633015.1 Bdellovibrionales bacterium | reverse complement strand
GGATTATCAAATAATATTATACAAACTATTGCAACAGACCACTGCCCATTTCTAATGAAAGATAAACTATTAGGAAAAGATGATTTTAGAAAAATACCTAACGGAATTGCAGGAGTAGAACATCGAATGGAATTAATCTTTTCTAATGGTGTATTAAAAAACAAGATTAGCTTGAACCAATTTGTGCAATTTACTTCAACTAACCCTGCTAAAATCTTTGGACTATTTCCAAAAAAAGGACAGATTGCTAAAGGATCTGATGCTGATATTGTTTTGTTTGACCCAAATAAAACATGGAAAATTAATTCTAAAGATCAAATAACAAATTGCGATCATAGTCCTTATGAAAATTTTAATATTACCGGTAAATGCATAAAAGTTTTTCTTAGAGGTAATCTGGTTTATGATAATGAAAAATTTAAAACCATTGCTGGTATTGGTAAATTTCTAAAAAGAAAGAAAACACAATTTTAGTTACAATTTAAACAGTTAAATTGATTTTTATTTAACTGTTGCGGTTCAAGAGAATTTTGTACACATGTCTCTACATTAGTACAAAATCTGGACAAGCATGTATTTTTTATCTCTTTAATCTGGCCTGAATAAGTAGAGCATTTCAATTTCATTGTACAAACACCACTACTTTTTTGTAAATTAGAAAAATTAATCTCTCCCATCACTAATGGAAGACTATCTTTTTCAAGTTGACAGCTTTTAGGATCAATCTTTCTGGAGATTTCAAAAATAGATGGATAAATATTTTCAAAGGCCTTAAAACAATCTTCACTCCAAGTACCTGCTTTTAGAACTATACAATTCTTAGGAAGTTTACTTTCTATATGGCCTGAAAAACTTATAACCCTGGCTACATCTTTATTATTATATTTAGCTCTTGCTTTAATTTGACTAGAAGATAAATTTTGAGCCTGCTGCACTTTTAACCTAAATTCAGTAATAAAAAATCTTGCCTTTACCTTAAGCAAAGAATCAACTTCAGCATTGACAGCAATAAAAGGAGTAGAAAAAATCACAATAAGTATAATTATATTAATTAATTTCATAAATATAAATTAAATTTATTTTTTGACCATGTCAAAAGAATTCTTAAAAAACAGATTTTTCAAACAATTTCCATTAAAATAAATGTTAAAATTGTTGACTGTTTCAGGAGGTAATTAAAATGAAAACTACGATTCTAATTATAATATTTTTAACTACTCCAAATTTATATGGCCAAAATAATATGAAAATTGCAACTTTTGCAGGAGGATGTTTTTGGTGTATGGAATCTTATTTTGAACAAATAGAAGGAATCGATAGAGTTATTTCTGGATACACGGGAGGAAAAGAAAAAAATCCTACATATAAAAAAGTAGCAAGCGGACAGACAGGTCATCTCGAGGCAGTTCAGATATATTTTAACCCTAAAATTATTTCTTTTAATGATCTACTTGAATTTTTTTGGAGAAATATTAATCCAACTGATGGTGAAGGACAATTTGTAGATCGTGGGCATCAATATACAACTGCAATTTTTTATCATAATTTAATACAGCAACAAACCGCTCAAGAATCTAAAAGAGATCTTATTAATTCAAAAAGATTCACCAATAAAATTGTTACTCCTATTTTAAAGTACACTACCTTTTATAAAGCACAGGATTATCATCAAAACTATTACTCAAAAAATCGTCTAAAATTTAAATATTATAAATTCAAAACTGGACGCGAACAATTTATTACAAAGAAATGGGGAAAAGATAAAATGTATCAAAAAAACCAACAACATGCAAAATACAAAAAGCCATCGATTGATGAGATAAAAAATAAACTTACAAAAGAGCAATATGATGTCACACAAAATAGTGGTACCGAAAGGCCATTTAAAAATAGTTATTGGGACAATAAAAAAGAAGGCATCTATGTAGATATCGTTACGGGTGAACCACTATTTAGCTCAAATGATAAATTCAAATCAGGGACAGGTTGGCCATCATTTACCAAACCAATTACCGAAGAACACATTTTAGAACTTGAAGATAACTCTATTTTTATGAAAAGGGTTGAAGTTCGCTCCAAATATGGAAACTCACACTTAGGACATCTTTTTAATGATGGGCCCGGCCCTAATGGCCTACGATATTGCGTGAACTCAGCATCTTTAAGATTTATTCCTGTTGAGCAGATGAAAGAAGGGGGATATGAAGATTTACTTAATCTTTTAAAAAAATAATTTTTGCACTTGCGACACATTAGGTGCATGGCACCCTAGACCCTAGAAACGATGCCATAACTTTAAGGCGCACTCTCTTGATTTGGCCATAATCTTTTCTTCATCAAGTTTGGTAAGTTTAAAATCTTTCATTAAAACCTCACCATCTACAATGGTGGTATTAGGTCGATGGGCCGCAAGACCAAAAACAAGGTGACCATAAAAATTATCCGAAGTTATGGGAGTTGGGGCATTATAATCATAAATAATAATATCGGCCTGATTTCCAACTTTAATCTCGCCCAAGCCTTGAAAATAACGATCAATAATTTTTTTATTATTTTCAACTAACAATTGAGTGCACTCAACAAACGCAGCAGAAGGATTTTTACTTGCAAGTTTATGGGCCCAAATAGCAGACCGAAGCTCTTCAAGCATGTTGGTAGTCATGGCATCAGTCCCAAGACCTAGAAGAATGCCTTTATTTAAAACTTTAAAAATATTTAAAAATCCTACCGCATTATTCATATTTGACTGAGGATTATGTACAATGATTGAATCACTATCTCGAACCAGATCGAGTTCATGATCACTTAAATGTATCCCATGGGCCAAAATAGTTTTAGGCCCCAGTAATTTAAAATCACTTAATCTCTCTATGACACTTTTTTTAAATTTATTTTGAG
>DAOVTR010000075.1 GCA_030633015.1 Bdellovibrionales bacterium | reverse complement strand
TTCATTAAAAGCTTATTAAGCATATATGGAGCAACGTCTGCAGCAACTTGCTCATTGACATCCATTAGCTCTTCAGTTCGTTCATCTTTCATATATGAGGTGCGATAATTAGTTGTTTGAAGCTCATGAAGAGAGACCGTTATTCCCTTTTCATTAAAACCACTTATCCCTCCAGGAAAATGAAGTCCTGCACTTCCCATTCCAACATAAGAGTATCCCTTCTTAGGATGATGAATAATAATCACAGGATATTTTTCATAACTTCCCAGAAGTCCTGTATCAAAATTTCTTGAAAGAATCAGCTCTCCGTTGCTTGTATATTCACCAGACGCAGCAATCCCGGTACAACCAAACTTAAGCTCTTTAAACACTCCAGTTACTTTTTTTACTAAACCTTTTATTCCGTTAAATGCAATAGGCAATGGACAACTCATTAAAAGTTTTCTTTTGGCACGTTTTGGATTTGTCTCCATTAAATATTTAAGTCCATCAAAAAAGATTGAAAGCTCAACCATCATATTTGCTTCAAGAATATCTTGTTTTGAAAAGTCCTTTACCCCACGTTCATAGAGCCCCTCGGCCATAGCATAACTCATTTTAATAAAATCATCCGAAACAGATGATTTATAACCTCCAAGTACGCATTTTGAGATCATCTTATACTGCCTAAGCTCATCAGAACTTAACTTTGCTAAAAGGCGATCCTTCTTTTCCATAACACCTTTTAAAGCACCATTTTTAATATCTTCTGCCAGAAAATAACCATGAGCAAAAGCGGTTTCATCCATCTCTCCAAAAAGTTCTAAAAATTGAACATTTTTATTTTGCTCACTGAAATGACATTGATAATGCAAGTTTTTGTTAAGACTATTTTTAAGCTCACATACTGGAGATCCCCAAACACTAGCTGATAAGATCATAATTAAAATAACTTGAAAAAACTTCATTTCATTCTCCATTAATTAATTGTTATAATTTTAAAAACTCCAATAAATATAAATATCGTTCCAATAATATTTTTTATAAGACCCATTTTAGATACTAAAAAATCTTTTCTTTTACTTGAAATATAAATCAAGGCTAATATTGTAATAAGGGAACCCAGTTGAAAAAAAACAAGTGAAAGAAGATCACCACCAAAATATGAAACCATACTTATATATAAAAGAAGTATCCCCGGATTTAAAATTGCCCAGAGCCATGTACTTTTTGATCCTACTTTTTTTTTATTTTTTTTTGATTCAAATAAAAGAATAAATCCAAAAAATATTAAAAAAACAGTTGCAACAATTTCTAAATAACTTGCAATAAAAGAAGTCTTACTTAAGTATTGAAAAAAAGTTAGCCCGATCATTAAGTAAAAAAGCTCAACCAATTGAAGCTCAACCAAAGACCTCATCCCTTTTTTTATGCCGTGATTCATACTGTTTTCAATAATTGAATAGCCAGCTGGCCCTAAAGGAATAGTGGATGCTACCCCAAATAACACAGGAAGTATCACGCTCTAACTCCTTCTAAATCAATTATGAATTGCTCAAAAAGACTTTGAATTGGAAATGTAGTCTTCATTTTAAACTGTCCTTTACTTTGATTTTCTATAAAATATTTTTGTAAAACCCCAAGAGATTTAAAATCAACTTTTGAAGTTGATATTACTTTTTCTACACGACAATCATTATAGTCATCACAAACAACCCTCAAAGTATCATCAAGGTATTTTGCAATATCAACTTTGTTTTTATCATGTACATCAGATAAAAAAAGAGTCCAAAGATAGTTAGGCCTACCATCTATCATTTGAGGAGATACAAAAAAATGTCTTATATCAAGCCCAAGATCTACTCTCGCCTTTGAAATCGTTTCTAAAATCTGCTGATCTGAAACCTTTTCGGCGGCAAGATTCATACCCGTATTTTGTCTGCCACAAATTTCAAATTCAATAACTTTATCTAATGATACGATTTCAATAATATCTTTCATGGAATAATTTAAAAAGCCATTTGGAGTTCCAATATTTATAAAATATTTCTTTCCAACTTGAAGATCTTTTACTGAAAGCTGTTCATTTTCGCTATCGAATGATGTAAAACTATAAAGAATATCAGGGTTAGGAATATACGTCTTTTCATTATATGGAATTCCAATAGCTGCTTCTGTGGCGGCATAAATTCCAAAGTAGTCTAGTTTTTTTCCGACAAGTTCATCTATCCGATCTTTATACTGTACGATAGGAGTTGCTCCATAAACAAATGCTTTTAAATTGGGCCATATTTCAGATATGGATTTTATTTCTTTCTTTTTAAGAATTGTCTCAAGAATTGTTATTATGTAAGTTGGTATTCCACTAATAACTTCAATATCTTTGTCTATTGCCTCTGCAATAATTGATTCTACTTTCTCATCCCAATTTTCAATATGAAGAGTTTTTGAAGATGGATAGGTATTTTTTTGAAGATAATCAGGAGTTTTAGTACTTAAAATTCCTGAAATATATCCGTAATTAAATTCTCCATCAGAATAACTCACAGGTGATGATCCAAAAGTAAGTCTTGAAGCACTTAGCATATTAAGATTACTTTTCGTTGATACAATTGAGGCCGTATACTTTTGAGCATTTAAAAATGATTTAATCATCTTACCATTATATGGTATGCGCTTAGAATCTTTTCCACTTGTTCCTGACGTTAATCCGAAACATTCTATTTCATCTCTAAAAAGAACATTCTTATCACCATTAATAATTGCTTCAACATATGGCCCGTAAAAATCCCAATCAACAACATCAAGATGCTTTGCATATGAATCATAAGTTATTAAATGCTCCAACTTAAGATTTTCATACAACCTAGTACCTTTAAGATCTGAGCGAGTCTTCTTCCATAACTTATCTTGTGTTTTTAAAAATTGCGACGGTGTTTGACATAAACGATTTACTTGATAGTTAAAATATTTATCTGCAATAAAATTAAGTGCTTTCATAGGTCCCCCATTCATAAAGTTATGAATAAGTTATACCCTTCAATATTTTTAATTAAATTAAATCACCTGACGAAAAACAGCTGTTTCTGTCAAAATTGACAGTTTTTAGAAAAATATGTCAATGAAAAGAGTTATTCTGGAAATATTTGATCAACCAATTCTATATCAAAAGCGCCATAAGCAACTGCACCGAGTTCTAGAAGATAAATTTTTAATATTTCATTTTCAGATAACTCAGGATAAATTTTAGATAGTTTTACAAGCAGAGCTTCCTCGCCCGCTCTAATCAATTCACCAATTTCAGATTCTCTATTTTTTTCAAGGACAAAAAGAACAATGAGGTAAGGCATTTTTTTTATTTGAGAAATAACAATCTTCATTCTCTCTTTGACACCAACTGAATCTTCACCTTGTAAGTGAAAAATAGATTCAAGCATATATCCCCAAGCTTCTTTTAAAATAGTATCTTTTTCTTTTCCAAAATAATAATAGACTAAAGACCTGGTAACACGCGCCTCTTTGGAAACATCACTTATTTTCCACCCTAAGTTACCTTTAGTAACTTCGAGCTTTAAAACCGCATTACAAATTTTAAAATAAACTTCTTCTTTTGAATTTGCGTCCATTACTTACCTCGGGAAAATCTTACTACTTCAAAGACCAAAAAACTGTGACTCATTCTCTTTAAGAGTATTAATCTCTCTATTGGATATAATGAGACATATAATATATATTAAAGTTAAATTATAACTTAAGGTATTGCAAACAACATCTAAACTTTAAGTCTTTAGACGAATTAATATTACTATATGAAGTTTTTTTGGCAATTTAAACTAGTAGAAGTAAATATTAATATAAGTCACAAGACTTTTTCATAATTACTTAGCAATTGCCCTCACTCTTGGTTGTATATTTTGCTGAGGTGGAATAGAGTTATCAGTTTTTTTCAAATTATTTCTGCTTATACCTGAAATCTGTTCCTTTGAGCATAGAATATTATTCACTTTCTTTTTAAAAATATCTCCGCCATTTCCATCTACTTCATAGCAATCTTTACCAGAAATATAGCTTCCTAAGTAGTCAAGAATATTATTGGATGGACGTAAAAAATGATACTCAGTTATTACGATAGACTCACTATTACTACACCCCCCAGAATAATTTTCAAAAAAAGTATTATCCCCAAACGTTTTTTGATCATACTCAAAGCAGGTTCCAGACTTGGTTAATAAATATCCTATTGAAATAGGAGCACAATCTTTAGTAATGACATCTTTAGAATATTTTTGTCTTGTGAGCAAAAACTTATCTTCTGAGAAGACATCAAAGTGGCAAATTGATAATTTACAATTAATGTGATTCGCACATTTTTTAGAAATACGCCTTGGGATGTATTTTAATTGTTCTCTACAAGGAGTAATATCTCGATTTGAACTATTGATAAATCGTACCACTTTTTTATGATCTTTTTTTCTCTTGTCATACTCATAGCAGACTATATCA
Organism: Bdellovibrionales bacterium; assembly: GCA_030633015.1. The sequence continues at coordinate 2,915 of DAOVTR010000075.1, read as the reverse complement.
GTACCTGATGAATGCTTGTAAACACCTATTTCATATTTTTTCTCGAATTTTTTACATTTTGAATTATCAACTAAACCTATATAATTACCATTTAGATTTTTACCATAACGTTTAACTTGCTCTCTTGTACCGTAACCCTTTATTGTTGTATCAAAACAGTTAAATGATTTCGTTCCATTTATTTTATCGGCAGGAGATATTATCGAAATTCTTTTATAACGATCTTCTGTTGCAGTTACTTCTGAAAAGAAAACAAATATTAACATAAGTATTAATGACAGTTGCTTAATCATGTATGTTATTCGGCAACTTGACTACAAACCTTTAGACTTTAGCGTTTCTTTAAATTCTTATTTCCAAAGAAGTAAATATCCCTGTTTGTACGGGAACTCTAAAAACTTAATTTCTATTAAATAGATTATACTAATGAGTCTAAAACTTCTTGAAAAACGTAAGCCAAACAGAGCTTTCATTATCTCTGCCTTCACCACTTTCATTTTCAAATCTAAGATTTAGAATCTCCTCACTATTAACACTGCTTTTTTTATACAGATTTTTGCTTATTACGTAGTGTTCTTCGCCAGTATCTTGGTCTATAGAAAAATCGGTGTTAAAGCTAAATAGGTTTCTCTCTTCATTAAATTTATATTTTCCAGAAAATATTTTTTTATAATACTGGGTCTTTCCCTTGAGTGAGTAGGTGCCTAAACTTAGCTGATTTTTAATGATTATTCCAGGATTAGCCCCCTTTAAAAAAAGTTCAATGGCGTTATTCTTATTATTTTTTGGGGAGAGCCTGGCACGGATCTCTTGTTTTTTTGTATCCAACTCACTTTCAAGGTCCCAGTTAAAGTTTTCAGATTTATACTCTGAATCAAGCTGCCATATCGTAATGTTTTGAGGCATATTGCTGGAATCATATTTATATTTAAATCCAGCACCACCTTTTATAGAGAAATCTCCATTTTTATATTCTTTACCATATAGTGCACCCCACTGCTTTATGTCTTTTGTTGGTGTTATAGCTACTGATTGTTTTTGCTTTTTTTCTTTTTCACTTTGATGTTTTTGTAATGATTTGAGAGAGTAAATTTTAAACTTTGCATCATCAATATTGTCCTGTACCGAAACTTGAATAATAATATGTTTTGTATCTAGAACTCCTCGGTAGTAATAGACATGTTCTTTCTTATCTCCATATTTGATTACTTGAATACTTTTAAGAGATGTCGCTGAAGTTGCCAAGAGACTTATGGCTGTAGTGTCATAGGTAAAATTACGTGCATTCTCAGTAACTCCAATATTTTCTCGAGTACAATCTAAGCTATTTTCAATTGCTTTATGAAGAGCATACATTCCTTCGAGCTCATAAACGTTGGGACTTGTCTCTACAGCTTGCAAAATTTTATTTACCTGATTAGTTAAATCGTCAATAGCGGAAGTATGAATAGCTGGATACTGATGTAGTGATGTTTTACGTTCTTCTTTTAGGAGATAGTTCTCAGTTTCTGGGCCGATCTCGGTATTATTTATAAGTACTGCTTCTAAATAATCAAGCTGGGAAGGATCTTGCTTTTTATTTTGTTGTTCTTTTATATATCGCTTTATTGCTTGAGAGACAATAGGTCTTGCTTCTCTAACCTCTTTTCCAAAATTAGCTGCAGGAGCAATATTAAGTAATTTCCAGATAAAATAAAATGAATAATGGGCCACGATTGTTCGTTTCATAATTAAATTTCGGAATAAAAATAGTTTTACTTTAATAAGCAATAAGGTGTGGGGGGGATTTATCCTCCCATAGATGTTGCTCCTCTTCTAAAAGAATCGGATAAGCATATTTAATGTACCTGACAGAGGGGTGCAAACATTTATTACATACAGAAGAATTAATATTCCAGCAATTGCCTTCTTGATTATATCTGGCTTCACGATAAAATTTTAATAAATCACCAATCAACAGCAATTTCTTCATAGATATTAATTAACATGTCATCATATGGAGACTTATTTCCGAGTTGAATGTCTTTAATATTAAAAAATAGACGGAGGAAAATTAGGCATTTTTCTTCCAGCAAAATAGCCATGTTCTTGGGCAGTATCATAAACATTACGAACTCTTCTTTTTCCAACTTTTAAATCTTTTATAATTTGATTAAAAGATTTTTTAATAATAATTGCTGAACAATTTTTCTATCCACAGCACACTTCCTCATAAATCGATCCTTGATGACCTCCCGCTAAAATTCGAGTATATGACCATCATAATCTGATATTAGAGGTGCTATTATTAAGTAGTTTTTTTTCGTTGAAACTTATGTTAGCCAAGTGAAAATCGTCACCTGTGCCAAATATTGTTTGCATTTAATTAAGCCAAATTAAAAATATATATAAAAAAAATCAATATAACATATTGATTTTAAACATCTAAAGGGATTTGATATATTCACTAAAGTAATCGCTCTAATTAGTCCGATATAATAGTAGAATAACCTTTAATAATGAGGGTCTATCTACGGAAAAATTTATTGATTACATAATTTGAATGATAGCGAAAGGGATATATGAAGATTTTAATATTTATCATTTTTTTAATTTCAAGTACGGCTTTTGCAGAAATTATATTCGAAGAGAAATTTGAAGATACAAACTTTTCTAATCGAGGATGGTATGACATGACTTCAGGTGGAGTTGGGACAGGAATATCATCAATCGAACACATTTCTGGAAGTACACAATCTCTTGAATGTATATATCGCAGAGGAACATCAGGGTGTGAAAAAAAATTAATTGCGAGACTTATCATTCCTGAAACTGAAATTATTTATCTTACATATCACGTAAAATATAGTGCAAATTGGGAAGGTTCAAACAGAGGATATCACCCCCACGAATTCGGCTTTTTAACAAACTTAGAT
>DAOVTR010000067.1 GCA_030633015.1 Bdellovibrionales bacterium | reverse complement strand
TTGGGTTTTAAATCTACCACTGACTTATGACATAAAGTACATTGTGACCTTCTTGGAACAGAAACTTGTCCAAGGTGACACTCATGACATATTTTTTTATTAGGTGACAGTGCCTTGATATTAACTGGCTTTGCCAGTGGACCTTTTATAATACTTTTAATTGAAAAGCTATGGCAATCCGTACATGAAACGTTCAAGTTTTTAAAATGTTCTAAATGCTTATTATGAGAAAATAAAGTTTTAAGTGGTGCTAATAAAACTACTTTCTTTTTATTAACACTATAACCAAGTTCCTTATCTACTTCTTTTGAAGATGCAATATTTACGACAGAAACAAAGATCATGCTTGTCAAAAAAATAAAATTACTAATAGTAAAAGTGTGTAACATATGCCACTGCCTTTAAATTAAACTCAAAAAGATGGTTACTCTCAGCTTCTACAGAAAAAAGTGCTCTCCATCTTTCCCAAAAATTAAAATTCATCCCTAAATGTCCATTATAAAATTTACCTGAAATATTGTTAATTTTATCAGCATCAGCAACATCTAGTTCCACCACAAAATCTTTTGTGGGATCAAAGCTATATTTATACTCTCCACCTAACTGAAGAAGGGTTCCTCCAAAAGATTTTGTTCTAATAAAATAACTATTTACTCTATTTTTATGTCCATACCAACTTAAGGTGAGCTTTTGAATCTCTCCACTGTTTGCCCCTGACTTTGAATCAAAAGAAACCATATCCCCATCAAAGCTACAGCTAAAATTAGATCCATTGTCCCAGACTATTGCTCCACCAATTGTTTCTTGATTGGAAACAGCAATCAGCTCATATATAAAATTTCTTTCAGGAAGCAATAAATTATCTGGCCTTCTGCTGGAGAAACCAAATCTTGCTTGATAATTTTTATAAAAAAATTGGGTATCCACTAAAGTTTGATCATGAGATAAATTGTCCAATTCAAATTGAGTCTTTGCAATAACCGAAGGATTAAACATCCAATTATCAAATGAGGCCATAAAAGATCCAAGCCCCAAATATTTCTCTATACCTTCACTACTTTTTACAATGGGCCCAAACTTATAAACAGTACTAGGATTTCTTAAAAAAAATAAGGCCCCTCCAATTTGATTATCAAAACTAACAGACTTATCTTCAGTAACATGTAGTCCACCACCAAAAAAAGTCATGCCAAATTTTTTACTAAAATAATAGGGAACTACAAGACCATCTAAAATATCAAGCTCAAATCCCTCAGTAAGAAGCTGCCTACCAAATATAATTCTAGATTTATAATATGGAGCATTTGCAAATCCATTATCTAAAGGAAGATTAATATAAAACTGATGAGGATATGCTCCCCAACTATCTTGAATAAAATTATTGTTTACTCCAAGTTCAAAAAAACTCTCAACTCCACTTTTATGAAGATAGTGATGTTTGAAATTAAAAAATACTGTCGAGTGATTTTCGCTTTCACGATCTTGGTAAAACCCTGAAGACATGGTAGTTTTCAGGGTTGTTAATGCCCAACACTGAATGCTTATTAAAAAACAAAAAACTGATAAAACAGACAAGATTTGTATTCTCATTTTACCCTTAAATAACTATCTGAAATTTAATGGTATAATTATAATATCCGACTAACTATGTCTATTACCATAAAAGGTTAGTTTAAATTTGTTGCGCGGCGCATGGTGGCTTTTTTGATTTTAGTGATAATAATTCCATAGAAGTTTACTAAGAACGTCATTTTTGCTACAAATTAAGAGTACACGGAGTTTTTATGAACAAATTACTATTTGCATTTTCGCTGATTATTTTAATAGTCGGTATAACATACAGCGAAATTGCTGTGGCTGACCAACTGTCTAGACAACCTATTGAAGTTGGTGAAGGTACAAATCCTAAACCACAACCTAACCCAAAACCTGGCACTAGATAAAATATTATATATCTCATTATACATTTAAAACGGATTGAAAAAAAAAAGAGTTTCTACTATTATTAATCTACACGTATTTTAGATAAAGGATAGAGAATGAGTTTTACTCCACTTAGAATTTCAACCATAAGACCTACAAAGACCCTAACATTTGATCTGTTCATTAACTTTAAAGAACAATATTTATGTTATGCAAACTTTGGAAAAACACTTAAGGATAGTCAAATTCTAAAGCTTAAAAAACAGAAAATTGCTAGATTTTATATTACAGCTGAACACGAATCTAAATATCAACAATATTTAGATGAAATATTAAATGAAACGCTTAACGATGATTCACTGCCAGTTGAAGAAAAGGCTTCAGTGGTAGAAGGTGCTGCCTCTACTGCAGTTGAAAGAATGAAAGATAATCCTCAAAGTATCTCCTCATTTACCATGACTACCAAAGCAGCAGGGGGAATACGCAAGATTCTTCGAGAAAATCCAGAGGCCCTAAAAATTATTTTCGGAAAGAAAGTTGATAAAGATGATAAGATCGTAAAACACTCTCTAAACGTCGCAATTTTAGCAACAAAAATTGCAGAAATAACTAAAAATAGAAGCGATATTGTTGATGACATTGCTACGGCCGCCTTAATTCATGATTTAGGCCTTCTGCAACTTCCACAAGAATCCCAATACCTGTTTTCAAAAAAAGTTTCAGATATGGATGAAGATGAAAAAAGATTATATAATCTTCACCCCGAAAAAGCCGCAACCATGCTAGTGGACAAAGATTACGTCAATGATAATATTATTAATCTAATATTAAATCATGAGGAAAAACTCTCTGGAGAAGGGCCAAATGGCATAACGAAATTAACAAAACCTGAAGAAATTCTTGCCATGACTGATGCCTTTGATAAAAGAATAACTGCTTACGGCATGAATCCCAAGGATGCATTAAAAGAATTTATGATGAATGAGTTGGGAAATTATAGTTTAGATCTTATGAATGTACTTAAAAAAGTAGTAAAACAGGTTGGAATAGAGAGCTTGACCCTCTAGTCGTCTAAATGAAAATCTAGCTCCTCAATGTAATAATGGCTTTGCTTTCTTAATTTTTTTAAAAATTCTATTTTTTGAGAAATTCTTGTTATTGCCTCGGAACTTTGAGAGATTTTTTTGAAAGAAATATCCATCTTTTCATCTGGCTCTACTTTCGTCTCAGAAAAATCAACACTATCAAACTCAGACAATAGCTCCTCAAGAGGGTCATCAACTTTTCCAATAACATCTCTCTTTAAAGATCTACTGTTTTTTAAATAATGAACATTTTCAGTGTCTAAATTCTTTTTCATTAGTCCTACTAATTTAATATCAATAAACCAAAGACCCACGACTGGGCCAGCATACTAATTAAATTGCATATTTAGTGCCATATTTCAAGTTACGATTGTGTGTAAAATCAGTATGTTACATAGCTCAAAATAGATTAAAAGTGCATAAACAATCAGTTAATGACTACTTTTTGTTCAAAAAATTAATACATACTTTTCAAAAAATAATAATTAGATATAATTAAATTATGAAAAAAATCAATTGCAACGAGTGCAAACATTTTTATGTAACTTGGGATAATAACCATCCGAAGGGATGCAAAGCCTATGGCATAAAAAGTAAGTTTATACCATCGCAGATCGTTCAAGATGAAACGGAAGAAGGTTGCCTTGCATTTGAAATGAAAAAAAATATAAAAAAAAGCAAGGAATTGAATCTAAACGACGATGATCTTTGGTAGTTAAACCGTTACAGGTAATTTCTTTTTCATTTCAAAGTAACTTTTTCCAAGTTTAACAATTTTAACTCCACCAATACATATTTGATCTTGATAAAATACTATAAATTGTCCTGGTGTTGCCGATTTTTGAGGATAATCAAACTCTATTTTGATTGTCTCATCTTTATTTTTATGGATAGTACATGCTTGATCTTCTTGGCGATATCTAATTTTTGCATAACACTTGAAAGGAAAAGAAATGGCAAAATCTTGATTTATGAGATGAAGATTTTCTCCTTCAATTGTGTCAACAAAAAGGGCCGGATGATTGTCTCCCCTTTCAACATAGACAATGTTTTCTAGCATGTTTTTATCAACAACATACCAAGGATCACCTGGGCCACCAAGCCCTAGGCCTTTGCGCTGGCCTAAAGTGTAAAAATAACTTCCCGAATGTTGTCCTACAATTTCACCATCTAATGATTTAAAATCGCCTGGTTTAATTTTAATATACTGACTAAGAAATTCCTTGAATTTCCTCTCTCCAATAAAACAAATTCCAGTACTATCTTTTTTATCTTTTACTGATAGCTTTAGCTCACGTGCTATTTTTCTAATTTGAGTTTTCTTCATATCCCCTAATGGAAACAGTACTTTTTTAAGAACATCTCCATTGATTTCACTTAAAAAATAACTTTGATCCTTTGACCCATCAATCCCCTTGGCCAAATAAAACTCTCCATCAATTTCAAACTTTCTACAGTAGTGTCCTGTCGCAATAAAGTCAGCACCAAGCTCCAGCGCCTTATCATAAAAATATTTAAATTTAATTTCTTTATTACAAAGTACATCAGGATTGGGAGTTAATCCATCTCTGTAATCTTTTACAAATTTATCAAAAACCAACTCTTTATACTCATCTATAAATTCAACTGAATGGTACTCAATTTCTAATTTTTCACAAACAGATACAACATCTTTATAATCTTTGGATGCAAGGCACTCACCGAATTCATCTTTTTCATCCCAATTGCGCATAAATACGCCAATAACATTATATCCTTGCTCTTTTAAAAGATAAGCTCCCACCGAAGAATCAACTCCTCCAGACATGCCTACAATAACAGTTTGCCTCAAACGACTCATAAATAAGACCTAATTATCTATTTAAATTTAAAGACCAAGAGATTACACTACCGGAGATATATCGAAAAGAGTTATAAAAAGTTTTCATATTTAAAGTTTCAAAGAAATCATTACTAGAATATTTCATTGGATTAGGATCGTTTTCCCAATCATGAGTCATTACAATTGCAGGCAATCCCTCTTTCCAATAAAGAGTACTACTTCCTTGAGAAAAATCATTATTTAACAGCGAAAAATTAACAGTTTGAGTAATCTTTTTGCCATAACTTGTAATAAAGCGAACTAAGCTATTTTCAATCTGTGATAAATTTTTCCTTGTGTAAATTTTCATATTACCGGTTTTTTTATTCTTATCAAAAATCTTTGAATCATGACCTAGCATGGTCAAATTAATAATCCCTTTCAATTTAAATTTATGAACCATACTACCTTTGTGATATTTACTGATATACGCTTTCGTACCCAAATGTCCCAGTTGATCAAAATCAGTAAATACAATTCTAACACTATTTTCAAGCTCAATATTTGAAAGTAACTTAACCAAATTAAGCAGAGCAATTACGCCGCTAGCATTATTATCTGAACCTTGGGTTTCTGCAGTTGTCTTAACCTCCAAAGTACCTTCCTTATGCACAATAGAATCATAGTTTGCAGTTAAGACTAATAACTTATGAGGATATGTTTTCCCTAATTTCTCCCAAATTATATTTTTACCCTTAACATGTCTTAAATCATTTAATACTTTTGTTACATTTTCGGTAAAACGTGACCACTTAATAAACTCAGGATGATTTAAAGCATATTTGCCAACAATTTGAGTTTGAAAATCTGTTCTATATCCTCTTATGGCCCAATCCATTTCAGGAGAAAATTCGTCTACCGAGAGCGTTCCACTTTTGCCAATATCGTTTTTTTTAATATCAGAAATAATAAACTTTTGAGCGCTGACTGCTCCTTTTGAACCGATGAATCTATGAGGATAAGTCTCTCTTAAAAAAGATCTATAGTTGCTTTTTATATTTTTTATTTTAACTTTATTTTGAAGATAACTTTTCAACTTTGAAATAGATTTTAAATTTGTAGGTTTTGCAAACAACCCAAGAGAAACAAATCCACAAAACATAACAATCAACAATACTTTTATAATTTTCTTCAAGATAATACCCTAAAATCTAAAAATGAATTCTTGTATCTTTTTAATTTTTTCTTCATCGACTTCATCATCATCGTCCTCTTCATCTTCTTTAACTCTTTGTCTCTCTTCATAAAGTCCAGATTTAAAGACATTCCCACCACCTAAAACAATTGCTCCCGGCCTATCTTTTGTATAGACTGTTACATATTTACCTTGTGGTAAAATTCCACTATATAGTTTTGTAAATTTAATTAAAACAATACCATTATTTTTGAGGTAAAACATGCATGGAATTTTAGTTAATTCGTTTGCGATCTTACAATATATTCTTATGGGTTGGGATATATCCATCTGACATGAAAATGAAAAATTATTAACGACACAGTAGTCATAAGTATAAGAATCAATATTCCCCACAAAAACGTTTCGATTTGTAACATTTATTTGAACAACGTCCAAAGATGAATCAATACTTGCCTTTTGATCAACTGATATTTTATTTTGACCAATAAAAAAGTTATGAATTCCAGTATGTTCTGTTATAAAAGTTTCATCTACTCGGAATGACAACTGTCCTTTTTGTCTAAGAGTAATACTCGATCTATTTTCAACAAATTCTGTAATGTTATCAGGATTAAAACAAACTTTTTTATAAGGGTTATTAACTCCCATTTGGTCTTGAGTTAGAGTTAAACCAATTGAGTTAACGATTTTTACAACATCAAGATAGCGCATTTCAGATAAAGGTAATATCAATTTAGATAGATGCTTTTGAGATAGACCCGCAAGATAGTATGACTGATCTTTTAAATTATCATTTCCGACAACCAGTTGATATTCATCTAATTTTTTATTATAAGAAACTTTAGCGTAATGCCCAGTCGCTATGAAATCAGCATTTAACTTGAGGGCCTTTTCATGCAAAATATCAATTTTAATATAATTACAGCCTGGACAAGGATCTAATGCTTTTCCCGAGAGCCTACATGCAACCACGTTATCAACAACTCTATCTTTAAAAAGATTAACTCCATTTACTGCATAAAAAGGAATTTCTAAATGCTCACAAATCTTTTTAACTTCAGAAAGATCTTTTATTTGACACCCCTCTAAAACTTTTTCATATTCACTAGCATCACTTGCGCCTTGATCAATAAAAGTTATGGACACTCCAATACAGTTAAACCCTTGTTTTTTCATGAGATAAGCTGTAACAATAGACTCAATCTTTGTAGTCATGCCAATTATAACTGTTTGATTTTTATTATCTCCTTCCATCAATTCCTCTTTATTTATCATTATACACATTTAATCATGATTTTGAAAAAAGGAATCTCAAGTATCATGAAATAATGTCCGACAAGTTTAGCATGACATTGAAAGTATTAATTGAAAAATCAGATATTTTTCTTTTTAAAAATAAAAAAGAAGAGGAAAGTTTCTGTCAATTAAAAAATTTTTTGAATTTTTTGAAGTTTAACAGTGTTAGATTACCAATTAGGTTTTCTTATATTGATAAGAATGTGCAACTTATAAATAGTCTAACTCTTAAAGAAAATATTTTGCTAGATTCTATTCCTACCTACCTATCTACTACAAAAGAGTTTCAACTTAACAATTCTCTTAAAAAGACAGGAAACTTACACCTGATTAGACTCTTTAATCAAATTGAATTTTTGGATTTATATCCAGATAAAGTAGATATGAAAACAAAAAAAATTGTTAC
>DAOVTR010000161.1 GCA_030633015.1 Bdellovibrionales bacterium | reverse complement strand
TTGTTTAAATTTTAATTTCAAAAAACCTTTTAAAGAGTCAAATTTATTTAATTCAATCAAATAATACCGAAACAATTTATGATGTTTTTTTTTTATATAGAACATATAATCCAGACCTACTTGCTTTAAGTAAGTGTTCTGCTGTACAAGTAAAAATTTAATCTCTTTAAAATCTAAGTTTTTAATATTGTTTTTATTGTGATAAAACGTTCTTAGCCAATCGACTTGTAATGAGTTTAATTTCATATCATACTTGATTCTTAGCCAAGGAAAATATCTTCCATAATATTTGTTGTTTAATGTTTTTATATTCTTGTTTTGTGAACTCATAAAAGAATTCACAACATTCTTTTTATCATTTACTATTTTTAAAAAACTAATATTTTCAACTACAAGTTTTAAAACAGGCTCAGATTTCAGTAAGCTTGATATATGATTTATAACTTCAATAAATTGTTTTTGTGATTTTTCAGTAAATAACAATAAATCTAATTCAAAAAGGATTTGCCATTTATCCATCCTCACGACATTAACAAGACAGTCTATGGCCTTAACTTTATTTTCAATAGATAAATATAAATAAGAACTTATCAACTGATCAATAAATGTTGATGGTACTTCCTTTAAATCAATAAAAATGTCATTAACTTCTTGTATGTTTTTTATTTTTATTTGATGTCTAATTTTTAGACGAGAAACTTTATTTAAAACATTCTCAAGATTAAATCTACCACTTATTCTTTTTTTTTTTATTTTTTTTATTGCAACTAATTTATGATCAAGATTGATTGAAGATAACTTGTTTGCAAATATCCAATCTGTAATTTGTTTTTCTTGCTCACTGAAAATCATAGAACATCTCTTAGTATAAAGCTTATAATCTTCAATGTTTTTATTAACTGTCATTAAGGTTAACAAAAAATCATATCTATTTTTAAAATTACAGTTAATTGGAATATTGTAATCATTTGAAACAAGTATTGTGCCATCAATATCATGCTCAAGACTAACCAACGATTGGATTGAATTATTTTGTTTCCTATTATAAATCCTTGTTTTATTTTTTAAATTAACACTGCTTGTTTGTGCAGCATATGCATAATCAATTATATTTAACGAATCCATACTAATTATTGGCAATGGTTTTTTTAATATTTCTGTATAGTAATACAGCATGGCACCAATAAGTATAAATAGAAAAAAAAGTGCATAAAGCAAAAGATTTTCATTTCCCGCTTTATCCTTTGTTACTACTTTAATTTGCTTATCTGTTAAATCCACTGAATAAACCTTTCGTTCAATTTTTTTTATATTTTTAACTGGAATATCAACCGTTGGTTCCATATTCGCATGCAATCTCTCCTTAAAACGATTTTTTCTTCTATGTCTCTCCTTTCGCTCTTCTTCACTCTCTTCATCTAGCTCAACAGGTTCATCAGTAGGAATATTTCCCTCAACTTTGCTCATATCAATTTCAATTACTCCCGAATGACGAGACAAATCTTGAGAGTCTTCAACCGAATTTGTAACGCTCGCAGCTTTCCAACTAAACTCTTTAAATTCATTTGTTTCATGAGAATCCATATCGCTTTTTACTACTTTTTCTTTATTTATTATCTTCTTTTTCTGCTCCCTAATGTTGGTTGGTTCTAAGGTCTGTCCAGTTAATCTCGTAATTGATGGATATTCAAGCTCTTGATTATCAGGCAAAACCATTGGCTCGTCACCTTCTGGTATTGAATCTAATTTAATTTTCAAATCAGAAACTGATGCTTCTATTTTGTCTTGTTTGTCCGTCGCTAAACTAACATTGAATGCTTTAATTTCAACGGGATTATTTTCAATATCTTTTTTAATTTGAGTTATATCTGGCAACTCTAAATCAACTGATCGAGGTAGAACAATTTTATCTGTGCCAGGATTTGCTTCTTTGGCAGAAGCAATAATACCGGGCAATTCTAAATCATAATCGTTAGGTATCTTGTCCGATTCAATTTGATCATCATTATTTTCACTCAAATCATAATCATTAATATTTCTTATTACAGTGTGCTGCAGAACTTCATTATAATTGGGATCAATTTTATCTTTATCATTATCCAAGTCTGTTAATACGTTAAGCGCTTCCGTGATATGATTAAATTTTTGTGAAACATCATTAACAATAAATTTATCCAACAGTATTTGTTCTCTAACAAAAAACCAAAATCCATTCCCTGAACATATCTCATCATCTTCAAGCAAGGCCTTCTTCTTTAATAGTTCAACAATTTTATCTTTAGTTACTGGGCCTAAAATTTGATTACGTCTTGTCCTTATTAGCCAATTTCTTTCCATTAAAATCTATCTCTTAAAACATAAAACCAAGTAGTCCCTTGAGATCCTCATCTAAAAATCTAATACCCATACTAATCGTGAGGCTACGACTATCATTAATTATATTTTGACCTGCTAATTTCCCATAAAAGACATTCCATAAATGAATCTCAGATCCAATCCTTAAATTAAAACCATTTGTACTTCCGTAATCAAAAGTTTCAAGATTAAATTTTGTTCCCCAATCTTGTCTCTCAAAATCAACCCCAAATCCACCCGTTGACTCAATCAAACCTCCACGAAAAACAAAGTTTTGAATCTTTCTTCCTATTTGAATATTTAATCTATAAGCATCTTTTTCGGTTATTTTTTCATTTTCAATTGTTTCCACACCACCAACAGTTGTTACTGTTTGCTTTTCATCAGTTACACCAAACTCTGAAGTAGTAATACCCAAATCATAAAACCTCTCGGGAGAAGGATAAATTCGAAGGCCAAGACCTGTTTTTCCTCCAGCATTTGAATCAACACCAGTAAACAAGGCCAGCTCCGTTCTAATTGTATCAACTCTCTTGACTATTTTCTTTACACTAGAAAGAGTCTCTTTTACTTCGTCAGCAATATCATCTTCAGAAAGAAACTTACCAATAGATCCTTGTCCATTTTTAATATTATTAGCAATCGTTTCCAAATCTCTAGACATTCGATCAATATTAGACATGATTCTCTTAGCATCCGACATAAGTGACTGTTTATTATTTATATCAAAACTATTGTTTATACTTTTAGAAAATTCATTTAAGTTTGTTGCTGCTTCATTCAGTTTTTCTTCATTTCCAACTAGTAAATCTTTTAAACTTTGAGTGACGAGATTTAAATTGTCTAAAGTTTCACTACCATCTTTAATCATTGATCCAAACGGACTAACTCCATTTCTAGGGGCCAAATCCTTTTTCAAATCTCCTACAATTAATTTTATATCTTTTAATATGCTAGCTGCATCAGTAGTTAATGACTCAATTCCCCCACCAACGGAAGCTGTAATCAAGCCTTGCTCCTCCATCATTGTATCGCTCGCTTCATTTACTGCAATTTCTAAATATTTATCACCTAAAAACCCTACTGATTTTATATGCAAAACTGATCCAACAGTTACTTTTACTTTTTTTAAAACTTCAAAAGTAATTAAAGCTGCATTTCCCTGCAACTCAATATTTTTAATTCTACCAGAATTAATACCGGCAACTTTAATTGGTGTTTTAGGAAATATTCCTGATGCATCTCCAACGATTGTTCTATAAGTTACATAATCCCCAAACCCTGATTGATTTGATGTCACTTTAAGAGACATATAAGCAATGGCAACAATTGTGGCAATGGCCATTAACCCTACTTTTAATTCATTCATAGTATAATCCTCAAAATTACATAGTTAATTATTGTTCATACTATAAGTTTATAAACTCTTGAACAATTGGATTGCTAGAATTTACAAACTCTTTTGAAGTACAATATTCAACTATTTTACCACGGTCTAAGAATGCTATATAGTCAGAAATTTTAAGGCTAGCTTTAACGTCATGCGAAATAATAATAGAAGTCATATCAGTTAGATCATTATTGTTGGCAGTTTGCACAATTAAATCATTGACCATTTTAGTTGTAATTGGATCTAAACCTGTCGTGGGCTCATCATACAACATCATTTCTGGATTTAAGGCCAGGGCCCTGGCCAGACCAACACGCTTTCTCATCCCACCAGAAAGCTCCGATGGAATTTTATAAAAAGATTTTTCTGCTATATTTACGGATAAAAGAAGTTTTTTTACTCTGGCTGCAATTTCTTCTTCACTATAATCAGTAAATTCTCTTATGGGAAATGCCACATTTTCAAAAGCTGTAAGAGAATCAAAAAGAGCAGCATATTGAAAAAGCATACCAAATTTTCTTCTAAATTCTCTTAATTGAATTCCACCTAAGATGGAAATATCTTCCCCTTTTATGAATACACTTCCACTTGTTGGCTTTAAAAGTCCAAGAATATGTTTAATTAAAGTAGATTTACCTGCTCCAGAAAAACCAAGTATTGTTGTAATTGTATTTTTTCTTATATCAAAATTTATATTATCCAATATGGTATGTTCACCAAATTGTTTTGTTACGTTTTGAATAGAAATAACAGTTTCGCTATTCACAACAAACCTTTATAAAACCTTAACTAAAAAACTAGTTAAAAAATAATCTGAAATTAAAACCATAATCATTCCCCAAACGACGGCCATATTGGTCCCTTTCCCAACTCCCTCTGCTCCATTTTTTACAGCAAATCCAAAATAAGTACCTATTACAGATATAGTAAAACCAAAAAACAGAGCTTTTATCATCCCTTGAAATAGATCACTAATAAACATAAAATCACCAAGTTTAGAAAGATACATTGCGTCGTCAATCATCAAAGCTTGAGTTCCTACAAACCATCCTCCAATATTTCCAACAAATAAAAAAATCATTGAAAGCATTGGAACACAAATTGTTCCTGCA
>DAOVTR010000146.1 GCA_030633015.1 Bdellovibrionales bacterium | reverse complement strand
GAGGAACTAAAAAAACAAGAAGAGTTGAGAGTTCAAGATGAAATTAGCAAGCAGGAAAAAATAAAAAAATTGAAACAGCAACAAGAACTTGAACAGCAACAAGAACTTGAACAGCAACAAGAACTTGAACAGCAACAAGAACGTAGAAAGCAAGAGGAAATTAATAAACAAGAAAAAATAAAAAAGCAAGAAGAGCTTGAAAAGCAAGAAGAGCTTGAAAAGCAAGAAGCAGAAAAAAAGATAGAACTACCCAAAGAGCCATCTCAAGAGATAAATCTTTCTTTAGATCGTACAATTACTGATATACATCCTGATCAAGGAGGAGGGCCTAGTTTTACCTTAGGCGATATTGAGCTTCCTGTGGAGCCTCCAGGTGTTCAGAGTATTAAAGAGAAAGTATCAGCTGAAATACCTGAGCCTCCCGAGATGGAGGATTCTGGATTTCTTGACGAGGGCCCAACTGAGTATAATTTAAATCAAGGTGATGCTGAAGGTAAGTTTATAATAAATTATTTGGTCCGACTGGAACCGATTGCTCAAGAAGTAGCACAGCAACTTGGAAAACGAATTATTAATATAAAAAATGTAGGTGCAAATGATATTGAAATTAAAACTGAGCAATATGAGTATCTTTTTGAGCTTTTAGAGCATGCGATTCGATTTTCTCTCTACCATGGTATTGAGTCTCCTGAAGAGCGAATTACAGCTGGTAAAGGTGACAAGGGCTCAATTACAATTAAAACATTAAAGAGGCAGATTGCAGGTAATGGTTTTTTAGAGGTTGTAATTACTGATGATGGGAGAGGGATACATCCTGCTGCCATTCGAAAGTTTATGGAGTCCATGGGATTTGGTGCCATGATTAAATCAGAATCAGACCAGAGAATAATTCAACATGTACTTGATAATGGGTTTTCTTCCAAGTCTACAGTTGATGGGCCTGAAGGTCAGAAATTGGGTATCAATACCTTGAGAAATTATGCTCGCAAGCTTGGTGGTGACGTTAAAATTGCATCTGTTCCTGGAAAGGGAACTTCAATAATTGTCAGAGTTCCTGACATTTAGATTTTTAAATTTTAAATTGGCAAAAAATATTGGCGATTTTTACGCAAATTCATAAATTAATATCATAAACAAATCCATTAAAATCAAACAGTTATAGAGCTAGATAAAAACACTCAAGAATTGGGCTGTATTTCCGAAAAGATAAGTACAATAGAGGTATATCTAAAATTAGTACATGGGATATGTTTATGAATAATTTATTGTTAGTAGGATTTATATTTTTAATAAGTTTTACTCTATCTGATATAGCTTTTTGTCAATTTGAAGACGTTGATCCTGAAGGTAGTTGGATAGCTGAAAAGATCATGATATTTGATAAGAAGTCAGAGGAGCAACCTCAAGTAAAAGAAAAACCTTTATTTTCAGCAGGCCTTAGTATTCCTGAGACAGAAAAAAATAATAATTCTAAAACTTCAGATGACTCTATAAAAGTTGGAGGATTTTCGTTAATTGAATATGACGACTCAATAGATTATTGGAATGCAGAACTTCCTCAGATAAAATATAAAACACCTTGTGATGAAGATAAAAATTGTTCCTCTGATTGTTCTATTTGTCGCAATAAAAAACCTTACGATCTTGCTGATCATTTTGCTGATATAAAATTACTTTTTAAAAATCAGTGTGACAGTAGAAAATGGAATATGGATCGATTGTGGTATCCTGGTCAACCATTGAAAGAAATTAAAAATGATTTTTGTAAGACTTGTTTGGGAGATACTAAAAATAACCCAAAATTAGAGCAATTTTTTTATAAAATGGTATTTAATCATTTAGGTGATGAAAAACATGCTGATTTTAAAAAAATATTTTTCATGCAAAATAAAATAAATGAATCAAGTAAGTGGATAAATCACTCAAGACCTGATTTAGGTCCTTCTCTAGATACCGGTTATTGTAGTATAGCCTCCAAAAAGTTAGGGTCAAAAGATTCTACAAAAGAACTGGCCCAAATGCTTAATAGTAAAAGTGATTTTAAAAAAGGAAGTAAGGAAATTAAGGGTATAAATAGATTCCTTCGCTATACTGCAAATGCTAAAGGATTGATTGCTGCTAATAACAAATCTGTAAGGGAAAGTGATCGGATAAATTCATACGATGAAGAGAAATTTGCATCTAGTTTTTCTTCTATTATGGAGTCATATGATAAAAATATTGCAAATAATGACTTTAAAAGAATTATAAGCAGAGGAAGTCAAAAAGAAAAAGATCAAATGAAAAATATTTTAGTTCATTTAAACAGAATATTATATAATGAGTTAAACGATGTTTTTAGAAAGCATCCATATTTAGGTATGAAATTTTCTGGTAAAGCTAATGATGCTGAAAGTATTAGTAAAGTTATTAGTGAAATTATTAGCAAGGTGAAAAAAGCTAATGGGGAAAATTATAAAGAGAAACTATCATCATTTTATAAGTCAGAACTTAATGATACCAGTGATCTTTGTTTTGATTTTGTTATAGCTCTTGAAGAGTTATATAGTGATGATAAGTTTTTTGATCGTATTAAAAATAAAATCCTTAATACTAAACTGCATGAGCTGACAGATTTAGATCTTGCCTTAAGATGCAAAATCCAATCATCAGGTAATCTGAAAGAAACTATTTCAAGTATTGCAGATCAAAGTTCTGATGACGATGATGATTTTACTAGAGTAAGTGACAATGGGCCTCCTCCTAAAAGAGTCCAGCCGGGTGGGACCATAAATCAAAACAGTTACATAAATGGTGTAATTCCTATTACAGCTCAACCAACAGAGACAGGTGATTTTGAATTAGATGATCCTAAAGAGTTAGAAGATCCAGTGGTGGATAAAAAAATTGTTGATGTACAAGAGAGCAACCTTGAGCAGCTTCATAGTAAAAAAGATGCTTCCGATAAAACTAATTATGAAAACATTGAGTCCGATACCTCATCTTATTACCCCAATAATTTATTATGGAATGGAAATGATGTTAGTCATTTAGAAGCAACAAAAAGCAGTTTCGGAAAAAAACAATATAATGAAGATGGATCAGAATTAGTGGTAGGTAGTACACTTCTAGATGGAACAGGAGTTGCCGGATTAGGAGAGATTGAACAGCTTAAAAATGAGATTGCTCAAGCTGCTAAGAAAAAAGAGGAGTTTGAAAAAGAAAAACTTCTTTTAGCAAGTGAAATAAAAAAATTAAAAGATGAAAAAGAACTTGCTCAAAAAAAGCAAGAGCTAGATGTGATAAAGCGTCAAGCACAAGAGTTAAAAGAGTCTTTAAATAAAAAAGAAAAAGAACTTAACGAAAAAGTTAAAATAGCAAATAGTCAAAACAGAAAACCAGTAGCAGCGAGTGCAGGAGGAGCAACGAATCACTCTTCACAGGCGGCTGTCCCTTCTGGAAAAACAAATTTTGGCAGTAGTAATGACTCTTTTGTTCCACTACCAAGTAGCAGACAGGTTGCAAGTAGAAAAGCTGCTTCAGTAATATCTTTAAAGAAGACGGCAAGCTCTCAAGTAGGTGCTGATCAATATACTATGAAAGATTATGTTGCTACAAAAAACAGTAAGTCACTAGAGAGCATATTAATTGAAAAACTTAATTTAACTTATAGTAAAGATAAAGTTAAAAAAGAGTCTGTGGTAGTACAGGTTGGAGAGGATAAAGAGTATATTTTCAGTTATGATCAAGATAAAAAAAGTTATAAGTTAAGCAAAATTAAAACCTCTTTAAAAAAGGTTGCTAAAGATAAATCTGAGAAGACAAGAACACCGGCATCAATTAAAAGTGAGGCCGCCGATAATTCTCCTCGAGATAGTTTATATCTTAAAATGAAAAATTTAATTCAAGGACTTTAGTTTTAAATTATTCGGAATCTTTGTCTTTGTCTTTGTTATCGTCTAGCGCACCACCGCGATGAAGGTGATCTTTATAATCTTTTCCATGCTGTTTAATCATTTGTTCAAGATAGGTGATATTATTTGTTATGGCCGTTTCATAGAGGTCTTCATTAATATTCCAACGGGCCTCAAAATGTTTAATCATTAGTTTATTTACTCCACTAAACTGTTTTGAAAATTTTTCTCTTGTTTTTGTGTGGAATTCGGTTGTTTGAGTGAGAAGATCAAACTCATCGTCAAATTTTTCTGATTCACCCTCTTGGTACTCTTCATAAAGATAAGGTAATTTTTCAATATATGTTCTATCGGCCATGGCCCCTAAGAGATCAGCAGATCCTAATATTTTACCAAGAAGTTCTACTTCCAATGAGTGAAATTTAATTTTTGTAGTATCCACATCTGATCCCGTGCATTTAATCATACTTTCAATTATGGGTAGAAGTGAGTTCTCAAGTTTATTTTGAGTAAAATAATGAGCAACAAAGGCCATGGATCTGTCAGCAATTCTAAGCATGAATTTTGCTCCAGTACCTTCTCGATCTTTTTCTGCTTGAATATAACCGGAATCATGGAATATGGAGGCAATTAAAAATGAAGTTAACTGTTGGTCTGTAAAATGTCTACCATCAACATATACTGCGTGCATAAGTCTGACAGAGGTTAATACTACATCTGTTACATGTCTTAAATCGTGGAATTTTGTGGTACATTGTCTATACCCTGCAAAATTTCCATCGTATAATTTGATTAAATCATTATATATTTGATGAATTTGTTTTAAATCAAGTGAATCAGACACTTCCGACAAAAGATACTCTACCTCATTATAGACTCTTTCAGGATCAGCAGAATCTACTAAGGTGGATAGTAACATTACAGTTCCCATTATCTAATCTCCTATTTTTTGATAGATTCCACATTATAATTGTATAACCATATGAAATTAATTACTAGAAAGAATTTTTTTTAAATGAATATCTTACGCGAAGCTAGAGTTTATTAGTCGGCTATTGTCCTTCAATTACTACTGATTCTTTTATAAATTTAATATAATCTTTTATGGCCTTATTATTTCCATGATTTATTGGAATATAAAATCCAAGTTTTACTCTTGTCGGAAGTGAAGACCAATCAGTTATTTCAAAATTATATTTTTTAGTTTTTTCAATTGATTTTTCTTTTATTTCTATTGGAGTTTTTGAGCTATAAAATTTTTGAATAAGTGTTTCTAGGTTGTCGCCTTGGACTGTAGTATACTCTAAGCGATAATATTTTTCACCATATATAGGTGAAAGAAT
>DAOVTR010000138.1 GCA_030633015.1 Bdellovibrionales bacterium | reverse complement strand
TGTAATTAAATATATCTTTTTAATTAATTCGCTTGATGAAATAAAGCCATCTCCACCTGTTTTTCTTAAAACACTTAACTTTGCCATAGATAATTTATTTTTTGATAAAAACTTTATATCTAAAACATTATCAAAATTTTTAACAACTCTATCCAACAACGATTGTTCACTTGCTCCACTTTTAGAGAGCAATAAAAAACAAACTCCATTTTTAACGATATGTTCTTTTAGGTTTTTGCTTCTGGCGATTATTGAAGTAATTAATGATTTTTTTAATTCAATATCTTCAATAAACATATCTAAGGTTACAGCACTTAGAATCAATTTTTGAATTTCCCAATATGGGATAATTTCATCTTTCATAATATCTTTTATAAACACACCACTTAATAATAATTCCCCCCCCACCTGTAATACTCTTGAATTGGTAACTTTAACGTGTACTTCTTTTGTTAAAGATGTAGCAAGCTTTGTGCAAATTCTACTTTGACCTTTTAATATTTCATCCACAAGTTTTCTTGTGTTTAAAAGATCTTGGTATTCATTATTATTTTGCTTGTTTTGTTCTTCTAAAAACAATATCTTTTTTTCAATAATCTTTAATACTTTCGAATTATTCTTATTTTTTTTGGTTTTTTCTTTTGTTGATGAACTGTTTTTGCTACTTCCAAACGCACCAAGTTCAACTGTTTTTTGCCTAACGAGTTTCTCAAAACTACTGCTCCAATTATTGCTTTGTTGTATAAGCCAATGAAAAATCTTATCTCCATTAAACAGAATTAAAGCAAAAGAAACAATTGCAAATATAATTAAAAATAGTTGAAGCATATAATGCATATCTCCTTTGTAGCTGTTCGAATAAAAAATCATTTAAGTAAATTTTTAATAACTTATATTTTTTTAAGGAAAACTATTCCCGACCTTGTCAGTCGGCCAAGAACAATGTTAGATATAATTAATGAACAATAAACATTATAAATACCTTTTTGGACCAGTTTTATCTAGAAGATTAGGTGTATCACTTGGTGTTGACCTTGTTCCTCATAAAACTTGCACTATGGACTGTATCTACTGTGAATGTGGTAAAACTACAAAACTAATTGATAGTCCCATATCTTTTCTCTCAACCCAAAAAATATTACAAGAACTTGATACCTTTTTAAAAGACAATCCAACCTTAGACTATATCACTTTTTCTGGTGCAGGAGAGCCCACTTTAAATAGTGAAATAGATACTTTCATCTCGTTTATTAAATCAAAATATCCTCAATACAAAATTGCGCTAATAACAAACTCATCACTTTTAAATAATAAAGATGTTTTAAACAAAATATCAAAAATAGATCTTATTGTTCCATCAATTGATGCTGGTGATAAAATAACAATGGACAAAATCAATCGTCCACATGAAAAAATAACTTGGGAAGTTATCTATAAAGGCATTGAGCTCTTAGCAAAAAACTTCAAAGGAAAAATTTGGCTAGAGATATTTATTATTGATAAAATAAACCATCAACCCAAACAACTAGAAAAGATTAAACAGTTAATTCATCAAATTTCTCCCAATAAAGTACAAATAAATAGTCTTGATCGGCCAGGAACTGAAACAAATATAAAAAAAGCAAACAGATCTAATCTTGAGTCAATCGTTGAATATTTTAATTATCCCAAATGCGAAATTATCTCTAAAAATGATTTTATAGACCGCAAAATTGATAAAAATACATTAAGTATAATTGATCTAATTAAAAAAAGGCCGTGTACAGTTTCAGAAATATCGACTATTTTAAACTTGAATATTTCTATAGTTGAAGAAAAACTTCAACAATATAAAAAAGATAATTGCGTAAGTGAATATATATTAGAAAGAGGAATTTTTTATAAATTTAAGGAGATAAAATGATTACAGATACGAATGCAAAAGTAGCAATTTTAGGAATTTCTGATAAAGAAGAGAGATATAGTTTTCTGGCCTATACTAAACTTTTAGAAAATGGATATATGGATATTTATGGTGTAAGTCCCAAACTCCCCCCTCTTGAAAATATAAAAAATTTAAAAACTATAAATGAATTACCAAAAGATATTCATACATTAACTCTCTATGTGGGCTCAAAGGCCATTGGAAATATAATTGATGACATACTAAAGCTGGCTCCCAAAAGAATTATCATGAATCCAGGGACTGAAAATGAAAATTTAGAAGAAAAGGCCCTGGGACAAAACATTGAGGTTATAAGGGGTTGTACGCTAGTTATGCTTTCAACTAACCAGTTTTAAATCTGCAAAAAAACTCCTAAATAAATAAATCATCAATGACGATAAGATATCACAGGGAGTTAATATGAATATAAGTTACCTAAAAATAATATTACCAATGATACTTTTAGTATTATTTACTTCAGGACACGCACAAGATAATCCTATCAAAAATTATCAAATAGATAGAGATGAAGTATTAAAACTAGTTAAAAAAAGTAAAAATGATCGATTACAAATCAATAGTGAGGTAAATAAAAGATCTTTAGCTAGCCAGTCTGAAAAAGATCAGCTTTTATGGCTTGAATTTCAGGCTATTTTTAAACAAGAACAGTAAAACCTACCTCTTTTTTACTACTATATTGCACAAATGATTCTTAGGATTTATATTTCAACAATTATGAATATAAATTCTCTAAATAAATGGAATATAACACCTAAATTTCCTCTAATAATTAGTGGACCTTGTAGTGCTGAAAGCAGAGATCAACTATTTAATACTGCTTTGGAAATTTCTCAAAATTGCCCTCAAGTATCCCTTTTCAGGGCCGGTATTTGGAAACCAAGAACTAGACCAGGTAGCTTTGAGGGGCATGGAAAAAAAGCATTAAAATGGCTTAAAGAAGTTAAAGATACCTTTGAATTTAATGTAACAACTGAAGTGGCAACACCACAACAAGCATATGAGGCGATAGATGCTGGAATTGACACTCTTTGGATTGGAGCAAGAACTACAGTTAATCCTTTTTACGTTGAGGAAATTGCCCAGGCCTTAAAGGGTACAAATGTAAGCGTGTTAATTAAAAATCCCATTCACGCAGATATTAGTGCATGGATTGGAAGCATTGAAAGAGTTTATAAAAGTGGTATTAAAAATATTGCTGCCATACATCGAGGCTTTTATTCATATAAAAGAACTAAATACAGAAATGAACCCAATTGGGAAATCGTTTTTAAATTAAGACAACTACTCCCCAAGTTACCGATTATTGTTGATCCATCCCATATGGCCGGCAATACAATTTATATTAAGGATCTTTCTCAAGAAGCACTTGATCTAGATTTTGATGGACTAATGATTGAAGTACATAATAATCCAAGCAAGGCCCTAAGTGATAGCGCTCAACAGCTTACTCCATTTGAACTTAAAACTCTGCTTGAAGAATTAAAACTTAGAAATCAATCCAAAGTTGACGTTTTAAGACAAAAGGATCTTCAATATTTACGAGCAGAAATTGATATTTGCGATAAAGATATATTAGATCTTCTCTGTTCACGTATGGAAGTTGTAAATAAAATTGCCAAGATTAAAGAACAAACAAATTTATCTTTATATCAATCCCAAAGATGGACTGAACTTATCCAAGATAGAATGAGCTATGCTAAAGAAAAGGGACTAGATGAATCGTTTATTGCCAGTTTACTTCAAACAATTCATACTGAATCAATAGCAATTCAAAAAAATTATTTTAATGAAAAGGAACACTAATGAGTGACCAAATAGAGCCACAAAATAAAAAAATTGATGTAAATGCAGTCAAATCAACCAAAGCAGGATTATCAGGAATTCTTGAAACCATTTTATTAAAATTTAAAACACTAAGCTATACTCTAGTACTTTTTGCTATGATTTTTACTGCAGCATTAGCTTTTGGGGTGGCCCTTACTCCAGGAATCTTTGTTTTTAATTTCACAAAAGACCTTACTAAAGATTGGTTTATATTGGCCCATTATCTAAGCCTAGGAACTGCACTTGGTATGGGATTTCTACTTTATGGAATAAGTATTGTTTTTGTTGTTCCTTTTTTTAATTTTCTAAACCCTATAAAACTAAAACCATATCGCTCTTCATGGTTCTCTCTTGAATCACTTGGATGGGCCACTCATAATGGGCTAAATTATATTGTTAGATATACTTTTTTAGATTTTATTACTCCTACTCCTTTAAATGTACTTTATTATAAAATGATGGGAATGAAGGTTGGAAAAGGAGTTATTATAAACACAACAAATATTGCTGACCCATGTCTAATCACAATTGATGATTACGTTACAATTGGTGGATCTGTTACCATGTTTGCTCATTATGCTCAAAAAGGGTTTGTGGTTGTTGCCCCAATACATATAAAAAAGAAAGCAACTATTGGACTTAAAGCAAGCATTATGGGTGACGTTATCATTGGGGAAGGTGCCTACATTGCCCCTCACAGTGCAGTAATGCCAAAAAGTCGAATACCGGATGGTGGAAGCAACGAATAAAGCTTTTTTACTGTTAAAATTAACTAATTAATGATAATTTTTTCCTCTCAGTTTATAAATAATAGATAATTTTAAGGAGGGTAATTTTATGCGTACGAATGGATGTAAATTTGGTACCCATCGAGTCATTTCCCCAAAAAATGCTCTACCTCAGGGTGCTGATAAAGTAGATAATTCACTTCCAATTTATGATAATGAAATATTAATCGACGTAAACATTTTAAATATTGATGCTGCAAGTTTCAGACAAATTAAAGAATCTGTTAATGGTGATATTGAAAAAATAAAAAAAAGTATTTTAAATATTGTAGAAAAAAAAGGGAAACAACAGAACCCTGTAACCGGATCAGGTGGAATGCTTGTAGGTACAGTAAAAGAAATTGGTACACTTTATTCGAACCCTCATAATCTTAAAATTGGTGATAAAGTCGCAAGTTTAGTTTCTCTCTCACTTACTCCTCTTCAAATAGATGAAATTTTAAATATAAAACCAGACATCGACCAAGTATCAATTAAAGGACATGCTATTTTCTTTGAAACAGGTGTACTCGCAAAAATACCTGATGATCTATCCCAATCCCTATCTCTTGCCATTTTAGATGTTGCAGGAGCTCCTGCTCAAACTCAAAGATTAGTAAAACCAAATCAAACCGTTGTCATCATTGGAGCCGGAGGAAAATCAGCTACAATTTGTTCGTCAGTTGCAAAAAATATTTTAATTAATAGTGGGAAATTAATAGGAATACAGCCAAAAGGAAAAGAATTTGATCGTGCAAATTCTCTTGGTTATTTTGATAAACTTCTTGACCTTGATGCAACAAATCCAATTGAATGCATGGAAGGGATAAAAGAAGTAACAGATGGTAAAATGGCAGACGTTGTAATTAATTGTGC
>DAOVTR010000182.1 GCA_030633015.1 Bdellovibrionales bacterium | reverse complement strand
TTAATTGAACAACAAAATATCCCTAAAGAGTTTATTAAACTACAACAAAGAAATAGTCCTTGTGAAAAAAGCGAAGACACTATCTTACAGATTTGTATCACAGATAAAGGCATGGTGAAATTTCCAATAATAAACAAGGATATTATTACATCCTCTCTTGCCTCTTTTAGGAATTTAAAATGAGTATAAACTTATTAGAAAACTATTTTTTTTCAGTTTTTTCGTGGATAGCAAATTTAGGAGTTGTACCTTTATTTCGATTTGCAGTCTTTCTAACCTTTCCACCTCTTTTTTTATTGAGAGACCTTCTTGATTCTGTTACTTTTGAATTTGAAACCATCTTTAACTCCTTATCATCTATATATCATCGCAAATATTTAAAATTTATAGCATCTTGTGAATTTTTATATATCAAAACACACTCTGTCAAAATCTTAATTGCCTTAACTGGCCTAATTTATATGATTTTCCCTCAAACAACGCTCTGCGCAGCGGATTTATCCAGACAAATTGTCATATCAATAGGTCAGCACCATGAACTAAATCTTGGAAAAATAAAAAAATTTACCTTCGCCAACCCGACCATCGTTAGTCATAAATACATAGATAAAAGTGGCATTCTCTTAATTAAAGGTAAAAAACTTGGTTTTACTGAACTTCTGATCTGGAATAAAAACAAAAAAAAAGAAAAATTTTCAATTTATATCCTCTCAAAAAAACAACATCTAAAATTAGCTTATCTAGTAAATATATTTTCAACAATGGGCCTAACATCACAAATAAATGGCAATTTAATTATCAGCAAAGGAGTTATTTCAAAACTATCTGATTACCTTCTATTGAAACAATTAATTACTCAATATAATAACAAGCTTCACCTTGAAATTCTTTTAAGTTCAAATCTAAAAAAAATTCTACTTGGAAAAATTTATAAACATTTCTATGATGAATATATAGATAACGTTCAGTGCAATTTTGAAAACATAAATATTTTCTGTAAGTATTCCAATAATTATAAAATGAGTACTACAACTAAAAAATATCTGAAGAAAAATCTTTTTGTTAATTTAATGCCAATAAAACAATACAGTGAAGAGGCAAATTTTCTAGCAAAGCTTCAACTAATAAAAATTGAGAGATCAGATGGACGTGAATTTTCAATTGGGCTTGACCAAGTTTCCAGCTCCCTAATATCCATATTAACTGGAAATAATATTCACCTTTTAAACCAAGAACGAATTATTTTTAAAGACCAACATTTCAAGCTGGAAACAATTGCAAGACCAGAAACTGTTTTGAGGTTAGGACATGATGCCCATTTATCAATTGGAGACAGTATTCCTTATACTTCGAGCTCACCCAATGGCCAAGGCAGTATAACTTCCTGGAAATTTGCAGGAATAAAAATACATCTGAAATTATTTAAATATGCTAAGAAATACGTTGTACAATATTCAACTGAGTTTACAAATCCATCTGATAACAAAAAGCAAATTTCAGGAAGTCTGGAAAGTTCCTCTATTTCAGTTGATCTTGAAAAACCTTATGTATTATTTCAAATTGGTTACAAAGCAAACGCTAAAAGTAGTAAAAAAATACCTTTTCTAGGTGATATCCCTTTTTTAGGAGAACTTTTTTCTTCTACAACCCTAAACGATAATTATAAAAAAATAACTGGAATCTTATACTTACAGGAGCTTTAATATTAATTTTTTAAATACAAGTTCTCCAATTGAACATACCAACAATGAGCTAAACTCATATATTCCACACGTGCTTGAGCTATTTAAAAAATTAGTCATAACAAGCATTACAAACCAGATCACTAAGACTTTTCCACAACTTCTAAATGAAACTCTAAAACAGTTAGGTCTTGATCTTGAAATTGATTATTATCAAAGTTATTGCTTAAACTGGTACAATCTTATTCATAAGCAATCTTATATTGATGAATTCATTTCCAAAACTGAAATCAGAGAAATAATTATTCATAGTAACCTAGTAGTTAAAATTGAAATTAATGGAAGATTATTTTCTAAGCATATTCAAGACGTCGAAAAACCTGATTATCAACTCTCATTAGAAAAGCTCTGTCTTGATAACGGTCAAAATTGGAACTACTCCAACCCTTTCTCAAGTTTTTTAGTATATTTCGATAATAACCTCTTTAGGGCATCTCTACTTCACTACAGTATCTGTTCAAAACAGATTTCAAAACTTTCTCTAAGGAGATTATCTACAATACCGTTTAAACTTAATGATTTTAATCTAAATGATGCCTCTAAAGAAATAGTTGAACAGTTAATCCATACCAAGCAGAACATATTAATATCTGGATCAACAGGAAGTGGAAAAACCTCATTTTTAACAACCATGATTTATGAAATAGAAAAATCTCAACATGTTATTATACTTGAAGATACCTATGAAATTCACTCCCTTAATTCCAATCATACCAACCTACTTGCTAATAAATCACTTAAAAATAAAACATTAAATGATTTTTGTGCATACGCTCTCAGAATGAGGCCGGATAGATTAGTTGTTGGTGAAATGAGATCTGATGAGACCATTCCTTTTATACTCGCCATGAATACTGGACATAATGGACTACTGAGTACCATTCATGCAGACAATGGCACTGATGCTCTTGTGCGAACTGCTCTACTGTTTATTATTAATTCAAACAATACTAATTTATCCTATCAACACGTTCTAAAACTTATTTGTAAAAACATCAATTACGTAATCCACCTTGAAAATAAGAGAGTTAAAGAGATTATAAAAGTGATCGGCTGTGATCAAGATAATCCTTTTGTCCAAACAGTACTATAATATTTGAAATATCTTAAATTTTTGTTAGTATTTAACTTTAATTTGGAGATTAAATGAAAATCTTATTTGTAGATGATGATGATTCTTTAAGGCAGCTTTTTATTATGCTTTTAGATAATTTATCTCCTGAAATTAAAATAACAGAATGTAATTCAGGCAACCAAGCAATTGATAAAATACAACAAGGTATGGCCTTTGATTTGATCCTATCAGACTATGAAATGGACAATGGCACAGGTGGAGATTTTTATAATTATTTAAAAAAAAATAATATTAAAACTCCTTTCGCTCTCTTCACTACAAAAAAAATAGACACCCTAAATGAATTTTCTGACTTAAAAGATCGCAATTCTCTAAATGCATTTATCCAAAAACCCATATCTCCTAACAAATTCAAGGTGATACTAACAGACCTACTAACTCGAATTTCACCGGACTATATTGATCAATCTGACAGAGATTATAAAAAAATCAGATTTGTATACCTACTTAGATTCAATAAAGTGTTATGTGATATCTATTTAAAACTTTCTGATAATAAATTTGTTAAATTTATAAATAATGGAGATACCTATAAAACAAACGATATTAAAAAATACCTCAAAGAGGGACAAAAATTTTTGTACATAAAATCAGATCAATATGAAAATTTTGCTGTCATGTTTTCTCAAACTCCATTTTTAACCCAAGACAATAACCCGTCGTTTGAAAATTCGGAAAATGCAGTAAGCTCTACCCTTGAAATTATCCATGATCTAATCAGGACTGTTGGTATCGGGGCCACAGTTGTTAAACTAATAGATCAGTCAGTTAAACAGATCTCAATCCATAACTCTCATAACTCAGGAGCAATCATAAAGCTACTTTGCAAGATTAGAGATCGGGACGATTATATTAACGACCATAGCTACCTAACTGCTTATATTTCTATTTCCATTTGTAATCAGCTGGGATGGAATAATGAAGAAAATATTAACAAAATTGTCTACGCAGCCCTCCTTCACGACAGTCTTTTAGATGATCCAAAATACGCAATCGTGGCCGATGAAACAAAAGTAAAAACTGATATTTTAAATAGTGAAGAACTTGAGCTATATATGAATCATCCTGTTAAAACTGCTGAGTTAATTAGTGAATCTAATGCCCTTCCAAAGGATGTTGAACTGATAGTTGCGCAGCATCATGAAAATCCTGAAGGCACGGGCTTTCCGAGAAAACTAAAATCAATAAATATTTCTCCCCTCGTTGCCATTTTTATTGTTGCCCACAGTTTTGTATATGAAATGTTTAAAGTAGATTTTGATGAAAATGAGTATCCCCATATTTTAAATCACTTAAAGAAGCGTTTTTCTACTGGGAACTATAAACAACCAATCAATGCATTAATAAAACAATTTGATACTCTATAATAAATTTGTTCTAATACATAAGCTAATTTAATTAATTTAAAAGGTTATTTTATGTATGAACAATATTTAGAAAAGACTGCTGAAATAGTTAAAGAGCTTGTTATTAAAATGACAACTCTTAATGTTACTGAAACCGTAATTGAAGAAAACAAAAGAAAAGTTGTAATCTATCCTGTTGCTACAACTCAATCATATACTGATAAGGAAACTTCTCTTTCTGGCAAGTTTGTCCTTGGTTTTAATGACAAAGATGCAGCAGAGCAAATTTCAACGACTCTGGGAAAAGTCGCTGGAATGTCTGATGCTGATCTTACTGATGAGATGAAAAATGAGCTTTTAAATGAATTTATAAATACCATG
>DAOVTR010000308.1 GCA_030633015.1 Bdellovibrionales bacterium | reverse complement strand
TTATAACAATTTAATTAAAAAGTATCATGTTTGACTATATTCAATTAAAAAAATCTATGTTGTCATATTGGTTGTTGTTAGCATTTTTCATAATGCTTGCAATTGGTGCATCAATTAGCGAATTTTTCCAAAATCCTATTTTAACTACAAATGACTTTAATCAATATCGATTTTTATTTGACAAGAATGAATTAGATAATATTAGCCTTATTAAACTAGAAAATCGTCTTGGCTCTTTTGAAATATCCAAAGCTCAATCTGATAATGTTTTTTTATGGAATATTTTAAAACCGAGAGAACTTCCTGCAAAAACTGATACAGTTGATAGTATCATTAAAACGATTGAAAGCATTAAAATTAAACAAGTGCATACTCTTGATCCAATTAATCTAAGTAATTTTTCTTTAAATAAACCCCTTACAAAAATCATTCTAAGCATAAAAGATAGTGAGGATATTACAATAAAATTTGGACTCATAAACTCAATTGATAACTCCACTTATGTAACCGTGTCTGATAAGGAAGCAGTCTATCATGTTGAAAAGCTCTTTAATTCCTTAGAGTCCATATCTCTATCTAATTTCATTGAATCAAGAGTTTTCCCAATATCAATAAATGATCTAAAAACATTTGAACTTTATCGAGGGAACAAATTAACTAATTTCAGTCAATTAAATTTTCAATATGATATAGAACAGAAACAATGGACAAAAAATAATAAGGTTTTAAATTCAGAGAAAATCAATAGTTATTTAAATAAAATATTAAATATTAAAAGTCATTTAATATTAGATAAGGTCAGCGAGACGCTTCAAAAGAAGATTGACAAATACCTTGAAAAAGCAATTTATTCTCTTCGAACAGTAGATAAAAAAGGAAGAGAAATCATTTATAAAATCTCTCCCATCGTTCACTCTTTACCTGATATAAAAATAGAAAAAAGACAAAACTTCATAGTGAGTGCATCAAATCGTAGTCATCCATATATTATTAATAAAAACAACATGCCTCTTTTTAATAAGTATCAAAAAGAATTTAAAAATATTTCTGTTAAGAAGCTTTTTTACTAGGTACAACTCTTGAATTACCTGGCAAGGCATTCTCTTTGCGTATTTTATCAGGATCTGCAAAAACTTTTATAAAATTTTCCAAAATCATAGAATGATATCTTTTTACTGAATCTTTCTCTTTTAATAAAACTTTCAAAGCTTCAACTGGTTTTATACTATCTCTCATAATTATTCCAACAAAATCATTTGCAAGACAAACAATATTTGCCAAAGTTACAATTCGATTTCCTCTAATTCCGGTGGGAAAACCTGTACCATCATAGTATTCATGATGTTGAAGTATTATTTGTTTGACTGAATGATTCATCATAATATGGCCATCAACCATTCCGGCACCAAGGGTTGAATGTGTTTTATAAACTTCTAACTCTTCATCATTAAGTTCATGTCTTTTTTTATCTCTAATTGCCTCAGGCAGTTGAGTCTTTCCAATATCATGAAACATACACGCAAGTGCAGTTGTTTCAATTGTTGTTTTTGACTGCCAATCAAATTGTTTTATTATTGAGCTCGTAAAGAGCGTTACGAGGTAAGCATGAGTAAAAGCATTCGGATCAAAATCTTGATAATCTCTTAGAACTTTATATAGATCATCTTGCTTTTCTACCATGTTATAAACATTTATACAGATCTCTTTCCCCTGCTGAACAACTTGAGGCTTTAATCCAACAGCAAATGTTTCTTCAACAAATTTTTCTGAAACATTTTTTAACATATTAACTTTATTAGAACTTGGAACCGCCTCATTTTTTATTAATTTCTTTGCAAGGCGGTTTGTAAATTGAATATATTTTCTTCTATCTGGCTTTTGAAAATACAAGCAATCAATATTTTTTTCTTTTTTATATTTATCAATTCTATCTTTTTGAAAAGAATCCCCTGCATGCAAAATCTTAACATATCTTCCGCTTGACAATTTTATAAAGACATTAAATAGTACCGCCTTAGATGAGTAAAACTCCTCAATTTTAATTTCTACAAACTCATCATCTGAAGCCTTTACTTCCACCTCTTCAGATACTCCCTCCCGTTTAGGTAGAGATGATACCAGATCCCCTAATGTTTGGTGTCCCTCAAGAGTTTCTGCTAATACCTCAAAAGCGAATGGCTTAATTAACACCTCTGTTGCACCAAGCTTAATTAACTTATCAACAGAAATCTCCTCATTATCAATAGGAAGGTTACTCTCTAAAATCAAGATTACTCTTTGAGCTGATAAATTTATCTTAATAAATTTTAGTACCTGTAGTGCAGAATGATTTTGGGTATCATAATTTAATATTACAGCAAAAAAATGTTCATTATATAACGTTATCTGGCCATCTTTACCGTTTGTAACACTACTGATCTTATAATGCTTTTCTTTAAGAAAGTTGGATGCCGAATCTAACCACTCTTGAGATGGATCAATTAATAAAATATTTAAGACCAATCTATTTCCTTAGTTCTCATAAACCAACTTAACTACCTTATCGACAATTAATAGATAATTATTAGAAATAAACAAAGTTTCTGATTTTAAAAACAGGTCTTAAGCTATTGAAATAATAAACTAAACTAAAGGAGAACTGATAACTATTTGATCTCTTTATGAAGTGTATGCTTTCTTTCAAACTTGCAATATTTCTTCAATTCAATTCGTTCTGGCTTGGTTTTTTTATTTTTGGTTGTTGAATAACGACTTACACCAGGAACACCACTGTTCCGACATGTCTGACATTCCAAATGAATTACTACTCTAGGTCCTTTTGCCACGACATCCTCCGCACAAAATATTTAAATTTTAAAAAATAACACATTAAATCACTCGAGAAATTACTACTATTTAAACACCATGACAACAAAAAATTAAAATATTACCAACCGAACTACTCTGCACTCTTCCATTTGATGGATCAACTTGACATAAACCAAAAAAAAAGGCAAATTACCGTCTTGTAAATTTAAAAACTCCCCACTGTATTAAGCAATGGGTTTTATGGAGTCCAATGTGAGAAAAGAAATTCATCCAGAATATCACGATGTCACTGTAAGTTGTGTTTGTGGCGCAACATTCGAAACTAGAAGCACTAAAAAGTTAAATAAAATTGATATCTGTTCAAGTTGTCATCCATTTTATACTGG
>DAOVTR010000295.1 GCA_030633015.1 Bdellovibrionales bacterium | reverse complement strand
TTTTTATTTTAGTCATTTTATACTTACTCGTTAAAAAGTATTCATTAAATGACACAAAAAGATTTTTTATTATAAATTTAAAAAGAAGTTACAGAAAAATACCATTTATAGGAGTTTAAGGTGAGTAATAGTTTAAATATTTTTGACATTATTTGGCAGTCTGGCTTTGTTGTTAAGTTCGTACTGTTAATTCTTATTTTTGCATCTATTGTTTCATGGGCAATTATAATAAAAAAATGGAAAAGTTTTAAAAATACGCTTTATTTAAATCAGTCCTTTATGGAAGTTTATAATAACTCCAGTAATTTTAAAGAAGTCAGCGAGAAGACTAAGGATATGGAATTCTGTCCATTGCATAATATGTTTATGAAAGGTCATCTGGAGCTTTCAAAAATTAAAAAAAGTTGTGAAGGAGAAAATTCGAAAGTAATTATAAAAAATCATTTTAAAAATTATGGTTTAGAATTAGTCAATCGGTCATTAAAACAAGGAATCGTAGAGTCAAATATCCGGCTTGATAGCTGGCTTTCAGTTCTGGCCAGTGTGGGGTCAGTTTCTCCGTTTATAGGTTTGTTTGGTACCGTATGGGGAATTATTAATTCCTTTACTGGTATAGCTAGTGGTGGATCTACGCTGGATGCAGTTGCTCCAGGGATTGCGGAAGCATTAGTTGCAACTGCTGTTGGACTTGCCGCGGCAATACCTGCAGTTTGGTTTTATAATTTCTTCTTAAATAGAAATAATGAAATGAATAGTAGTATGGATATTTTTGTAAATGACTTTTTAAATGTTGTTGAGAGATCTTTAGTTTCTAAAAGTGAATAGGAAAGTATTATGGCAATGAATAATCGTTTAAAAAGCACTATGGCAGAGATAAATGTTACACCTTTGGTAGATGTAATGTTGGTATTACTAGTTATTTTTATGATCACTGAAACACTCCTTTTAAATGGCATAAACCTAGATCTTCCTAAAACTCAAGAAGTGAATAGGATTAATTTAACAACATCTCAAGTTGTTCTTTCTGTCACTCAAAGTGGTGAATATTATTTAGGTGCGGATAAAATTTTGTATTCGGAACTTATTTCAGAAATCAATAATAATTTTACAAAAAATAAAACAGATGTTTTGTATTTGCGTGCAGACTTTAAGATTCGTTATGGTGCAATCGCAAGTTTAATGTCTTATCTTAAAAAAAATGGAATATCCAAACTTGCATTAGTTACTGAAAATGAAGAGAAAAAATGAGTGTAAGCGTTTATGATGATATGGATTCTAGGGACAATCTAAAAAGATATATACAATTATCTTTAGCCGCTCATTTTATTATCTTTATTGGCATTTTTTCAATGAAGTCTTTATATCCTGTTTTTAAAATTGATAATAAATTAAAAATTAATGTTTTACAAAGTACAGTCAAAGTTGACGTAGTAGGTATGCCCAAAAATACACTTAAAGAGTTGAGGCAGTTGAGTCAAAATACAGGAGCATGGAATAAGAAAAAAATGTTTGAAGTTAAAAAATCAGCTAATACAAATAAAATTGAATATTTAAAACCAAAAGAAAGAAAGAATTTCATGTCAATGCTACAACAATTAAGTTCCAAGAAAGATGAAAAATCTAAAATGGACAAAAAAAATAAACCAACTAAGAAAAATAGATTTGATCGGAATATGAAATCTAAATTAAGGAAGCTGGTTTTGTCAGGAAATAAAGTTAGCAAAGGAAACTCACTTGTGGGTATAAATTCACAAGAAGTGATGGATTCGTTTAATAAATATGTTATGGCACTTCCAGATATTATTAAACGTCATTGGAAATTACCACAATTTTTATTGGAACAAACTTTACAATGTCGTATTCAATTGTTTCTTACGAGAGGTGGACAAATATTAAAGGTAGAAATTTTTGAATCAAGTGGTAATTCAGAATACGACCATTTTGCTTTAAGTTCAATTAAGAAATCTGCCCCTTTTCCTGAGGTAGATGATAGTATTTTACATCGAATTAGTCGTGGAGATATAATTTTAGGGTTTCCTTTATAGTGTAGGGAGAAATTAATGATTGTTAAAAGTATATTGTTTTATTTGGTATTTATATCAGGAGTCTTTGGACAAGGTTTTAGCCCTGATTATACAATTGTTGCCGTAGGGAATGCCACTCAACAAGGAGACAAGATTCTTTTTACTCCTCCCTTTGTTGAACATTTATCTTTGTTCAAGTTTCGAGATAAAGATAATATTAAGGAATTGATTCAGCTTTTTAAAAATGATTTTAGTTTTTATAGAAAAACTTTTAAAGTAGCATCAAATAAATTTGTTTTAAGATCAAAAGATGGTTTTAAAATTACTGATATTAAAAAATCGTCTTATAAATCTGATGGTACACGTTTTATTATCCAAACTAAGTTTGTTAAATCTGCAAATACATTGAGTATTTATATCAATGTTCATGACTTATTGAATAATAAACTAATTTTTGAATATAAGGATAAAATGCCATCTTTTAGTATTCGACCATGGGGACATAAGGTTGCTGATTTAGTTTATAGGTCTATTACAGGAAAGGAATCTATCTTTAATTCTCAGATTGTTTTTGTATCAGATAAGGCAAGTTATAATTTAAAAGACAAGTTTAAAGAGCTATATTTGATGGATTTTGATGGGAGGAATATTAGACGACTTACTTATTTCAAAGGAAATGTTATTTCACCAGATATATCCAATGATAAAAAAAGTATTGTTTATAGTTTAATTAAAGGTGGTTTATCCGGACGAAAAAAAGTTAAGAAGAAAAGAAATATTGATCTTTATTTATATAATGTTGATACAAAAAAAAATCGTCTTATATCATCCTTTAGAGGAATTAATTCAGGTGCTATTTTTATGCCAAATGCCAACGAAATAATGTTGACACAAACTCGAACAGGAAATGCTGAAATTGTAGTTATGAATATTATTACAAAAAAAATAAGGACTATAACAAAGCATTTTTCCATTGATGTTGATCCTTCGATAACTCCTGATGGCAGATTGGTTACATTTTTATCGGGGAGATCAGGTACTCCTATGGTCTATACATTAGATCCATCGGGAGTTGAGAAAAATGTTAAAAGGATTAGCTATGTTGGAAAATTTAATGCAACCCCTCGATTTTCACCAGATGGTAAAGAGATTGTATTTTCATCTTGGTTAGATAACCGTTTTGATCTTTTTAGAATAAATTCACGGGGAACATCGCTTGTGAGATTAACTAAAAATTTTGGTTCTAATGAAGATCCTAACTATTCAAAAGATGGTCAG
>DAOVTR010000251.1 GCA_030633015.1 Bdellovibrionales bacterium | reverse complement strand
TGTATTTTTCAAACAAACCAACCGGAATGAGAAATCACAATCAATTTATCTTTGTAAACAAACGCTTCATCAATGCTCCTAATCTACACAAACATGTACTACAACTCTTAACTAATTATTGGACTGAAGGACAAGGGCCGTACTGTCTTTTCATAGAAACGAGCCCATCACTTATTGATGTAAATG
The DNA here is from genome assembly GCA_030633015.1 of Bdellovibrionales bacterium. Next base: position 3,654 of record DAOVTR010000251.1, on the reverse strand, counting down.
TTCATCCCAATAAAACACAAATAAAATTTGCAAATATTAATTTAATTCACTCCTTAATTTCAAAATCGATTAATCTTATTTCAAATAAAGACATTAATGATAATATTCAACAACAACTTGAAAACATCTCCACTTATAACAACGAATTTAAAACCTATTCAAAAGATCAAAACCAACGTATTTTTAAAATAGATGATAATTATTGCTTTATACATAATGAGCTTAACTCAAATAACATACTTGTTAAAACAGATAAATTATTCAATCATTTTATAAATAACAATCTAAAGAAACTCTCTTCCGATAATGACTCTACGCCACTGTTGGTTGGACTACCTTTAAATGACTTACAACTTAAAAAAGATCAACTCGAGAAACTTTCTTCTTATGGTTTCAATATACACCTTGTTGAAAATAACTTATATATTTTAAGAACTATTCCAAACATTATGATTAAATTTAACACCCCTGATATTATGACTGCTTTAATCTATAACATTGCCCATGAAAACAAAATAATGAAACCGTCTTCTTTTTTAAATCATACTCAAATTAATTTACTAATCGAACTATACTCTATAGAACTTTTACAAAATGAAAAAATCATAAAAATAATAACGCCCAGTCTGCTTGATCAACTATTAAAATGAACAATAAAATAATCATTATTTCTGGCCCAACATCTACAGGAAAGACTTCTACCGCAATTAATATTGCCACAGATTTACAAAAAAAAATATCTGCTAAGTTTTTTATTGTAAATTTTGATTCTTTACTTTTTTATCATGAACTCAATATTGGAACGGCAAAACCAACAAAAGAACAACTCAATCTTGTTTCCCATAAACTTATTAATATTACTTCTGCTAAAAATCATTTAAATGCGCATAGTTACTCCGAAATTGCATCAAAAGAAATTTATGACCTTCAAAAGACACAAGATAGTTTAATCATCCTAGTTGGTGGCAGCTATTTTTATCTTCGGGCCCTAATTAAAGGTATGTATGATGATGTTTCAATTGGCCCTGATATTCGCCAAAAATCAAATACTCTTTTAAATAATGAAGGAATAAAACCTTTTATTGAATTATTGGAACAAATTGACCCTCAATCTTTAAAATACACTCATCCAAATGATCACTATCGAATTATAAGAGCAATTGAATATTTTTGGTCTACAGGCAAACCAATTTCAAAACAAAAAGAGGTATTTGATAAAAATAACCCATATGACTTCAAAACCAACATTCACCCGACATGGGAAATATTACATTGTTGTCTAGATATTCCAAAAGATCTTCATTGGAAAATTATTACAGAAAGAACATCCTCAATGATTAAACAAGGTTTAGTTGACGAAGTCGAAAATCTCCTCTCAAATGGCTTTACAGGGAATGAGAAGCCTCTTCAATCCATTGGATATAAGGAAACCATTGACTATCTCAATGGAGCTTTTCAAAGCGAATCTGAGTATAGCGAGAGAATTTCCATATCAACAAGACAACTAGCAAAATCACAAAGGACATGGATGAAGAAATTTAACGACACCTATACCTATAATCCCATGAGCCAATATGATCAGATACTAGATAGCGTGAAAAAATTTATTAGCTAATGACAATTTAAAATATCTGTTTAAAATAGGGACATATCAGTATATCGGAATAGAACAAATGAGTATTTTCCAAGACTTAACAGATGTTTCAATCCATTTTTCCAAAACTATTGGAACTAAGATTTGTTTTGAAAACGGCAAACGGGCTGGTAAGTTAGTTGATTTTTTTGTTGATTACAATGAAATGTATCCAAGAGTAATAGCTCTCCTTTTTAAAAACTATAACAAACATTACTATATTGAATGGAAAAACGTAAAATATTTCTCCTTTAAAAAAATAATCGTTAGCGAACAATCCTTCATTAATGAAGGTAATACTTATAAAAAAGAAATTAATACTCTTGAAAGTAAAAATATCCTTAAAAGCCAGTATAAAAAAAATCTTTACCATTTTTCAGCTTTGGGACAAATTGTCCTTGATCGCCAAATCGTTGATACTTACGGAAAAAAAGTAGTCAGAGTAAATGATATTCAATTTATAAAAACAGGTAAAAATCTCAGAGTAACCCATGCGGCCATTGGATATCGCAGCATGATGAGAAGACTTGGTTTTGAACCTTTTATTGATTTTATAAACAGATTAATTTTTCCAAAAAGTAAAATACTTCATAAAGCAAAATTAATTAATTGGAAATATGTCCACACATTACCTGATCGAAACAGATCATCACACTTAACACTGTCTTTAACAGATGCAGATATAAAATCGATTCATCCTGCTGATCTAGCTGATATACTAGAAGATATTGATGTTAATGCTAGAGAAGCAATTTTTAGTGAACTAACCCCAGAATTAGCTGCTGAAACCCTGTCAGAAGTTGAATACGACTTACAAGCCTCTTTTATAAAAAATGGATCAGATGAAAATGCAGCTAAAATTATAGAAAACATGGGAACAGATGAAGCCGCAGATTTATTAGGTGAACTTGGCAATCGAAGAGCTCATGAAATTATTTCTAAAATTGAAGATGCTGAGACGTCAGAAGAAATCAAAGAACTACTAGAATATGAAGAGGACTCAGCAGGTGGTTTAATGTCTACTGAAGTTTTTGAAATTACGGCCCAATTTAAAAAGTCTGATATTATAAGATCAATTCAAAATGAATTTGATGAGTTTGAAACCATTTATGATTTATATATTGTAAATGAAGGTAAATTAATTGGTACTTGCCCATTATCAAAGGTTTTAATTCAAAAAGAAGATATTATAATTTCAGATATAATGACAAGTAATGATATTAAAAGCCTTACTCCTGACACTTCATGGAAAGAAGTTGCATCTTATATGAGTAAATACAATTTAATAAATGTACCCATCATTGATAATCAAAAACAGCTGCTAGGTATAATATCTGTTGATGATGTTCTCCCTTGGCTATTAAAAGAAAGATAGGGGGATTTATTAAAGAAAAAACTAATATACCTCCATATTTATCAAAAATTATTATTTTACTAGCTGTCGTTGGGCCAGGGCTAATCACTGCAAACATTGATAATGATGCAGGCGGAATTGCAACTTACTCTCTAGCTGGTGCTTCAACAGGATATCGCCTACTCTGGGTACTACTACCGATCACTATTGCTCTGATTATGGTACAAGAAATGTCCGCTCGAATGGGAATTGTTTCTGGAAAAGGTCTTGCTGATTTAATCAGAGAAAGATTTGGGCTAAAAATCACATTCTATTCCTTAATTTTTTTAATTTTTGCAGATTTAGGAAATACCATGGCTGAATTTGCAGGAATCGCTTCAGCTGGAGAAATTTTTGGAATATCTAAATATATTTCTGTTCCAATATGCTCAATTGTAGTTTGGCTACTGATTACTAAAGGAAACTATAAAATAGTAGAAAGAGTTTTTCTCGTCGGATGCAGTGTATATCTATCATATATTATCTCTGGATTTATTATTTCTCCAGATTGGGGAGAAGTCGCCCATGCCATAATTGTACCAAACATAAATGAAATTAAATTTTCAGATATGCCTATTATCGTTGGACTTATTGGTACCTCAATCACCCCATGGATGCAATTTTATAT
>DAOVTR010000214.1 GCA_030633015.1 Bdellovibrionales bacterium | reverse complement strand
CATCTGAAACAAGGATATTTTTCCCATTATCATCAAGCAAAAACTTTCTAAAAGGAGTTGATTTATCGTTAAATAAATTTATAAAATTTGTATTCTCAATCAACGCAAAAGCAATATAAGGCTCATGGTCTTTAAACATTTTTATCTTTTGACCAAGCCAAATTGAATTATCTTTATAATATTCTATTGCAATTGAATTTTTACTGACTTTTTTTATAAACTTAGTAATATTTCTAACGTGATGTTTTTTATCTAGTGAAAGATTTGCGATATTAAAATATTTACCCTTTTTAATGCCATAAAGATTTAATTCAACTATATTTTTTTTATCATTAAATATCTTTTTTGAGATGTCGTCAAAATTTTTAGTCTCTTTTAAGTAACCTTCAAGAAGAGGGAGGATTTCACTTTTCATTGTTTTAATTTCTGATAAAACTTGATGAGCAACAGAGCTTGTTACAAGTCTAGTTGTTGAATAAATGTAGGCTTCTTTATCATCTTTAAAAATACTAAACATTTGGTTTTGATAAACAGCTAAGAACAGTACCGGAAGAGCAACTAACACAACTAATAGCTTTATTTGTATGGAAATATTTCTAAAAAATCTCATTTTTTATTTCACTCCATCGGAATCGTTAAAAGGTATAGTGATAAAAAACCGTGTCCACTTCCCTACTTGTGATTCAACGTAAATTTCACCATTAAGCTCCTTAACCTCTTGCAAAGCAGCGTTCATCCCAACACCTCTACCTGCTAATATATCGACAGAGTCTGAAGTAGAAAAACCCATATCGAAAATATGCTGAATAACTTCATGATCACTTTCGATACTTTTACTATTTGAACCTTTTAATTTACTTCTAATAACATCAGGGTCAATCCCTCTCCCATCATCTTTAATTGATATTTTAAGAAAACTATTCTTACCAGCCTTTTCAACTTTGAAAATAACTTCAAGACATCCCTCCGGATCTTTCCCAATAATTTTTCTTTCTTCTACTTCTTCAATTCCATGATATATAATATTACGAAATACATGTACTAACGATTGAATAAATTCATTAAAACGCTCTGGATCAACACGTAAATCTCCATTAATAAATTTAATATTAGAAACTGATTTATTTTGACGTCTAGATAAATCTATAACTAAATCATTATATCCCGAAAATAAACTCGCGATTGGTCTAAATAAGAAAATCTTATTATACTCTTTGACGATGATGTTTGATCTATCGCCAAAGCTATTTTCTAACCTTAAAGAAAAGTTTTTCAAATCATCAACTGATAACTCTACAACTTTCTCACCCGTTTCAATAGAATCTCCGAGGAATACTTTACAATCGTCAATTGAAATCAACAACTGTTCATTTAGTTGTTCCAAGAACTTCTTAAATTTAGGGATTTCACTAATAATTTCTTTTTTAGATTTTTTTCGAACCATTGATAAGTAATCTTCAAATTCATGTCCAATGGTTTCAAGTTTTAGAACTGAAAACATTGATGCTCCACCTTTCATTGAATGTATTGACCTGAAAACACCTTCAATATCCATATTATAATTCTCAATGGAAATATTTTTAAACGAAATTCTTAAGTCACGAATTAGTTTCTTGCAGTCAGCAATGAATTGAAAAAAATGATCTCTATTTTTTGTAATTTTCAAAATCATCTCTGCATTTTTGCGCTCTTTTTCCGCTTTGGCCTGAGCATTTAATTCATCAGTTTTATCTGTTGCAACAGTTACAATTCCATTAAGTTTTCCCTTCTCATTTTTCATAGGAAAATATTCCAGCTCAAAATAACGGCCATCACTATTTACAAAGTTTGAAGGTCCTAATTTTACAAAATCAACATAAGGTATCAGGCTCTTAAATATATTTCTTGACCAATATTCCACTTCTTCTTCTTTTCCAATTGGTAAGTTTATTACATCCCATATTTTTTTCCCTGATGGATTTTGTTTATATATCCTTTCGCAAGCTTTTGTAAATATTGGAAGGCACTCACCACTTTCATTAAAAACAAAAAGACCTTGTTCTAAACTATTAATCATTGCATTCATAAAAGTGTTTGCACTGTTTAACTCTAAAGTTCTCTCCTCAACTTTCTTCTCCAAATTTTCAGAATAATCCTTAAGCTCTATCTGTGCACTTCTTAATTCATTAATTACAACTTCTTTTTGTTCAATCTCGGCCTTATATTTACTATGAAGACTCTCTTCCAAAGTCATCTCTCTAATTATCAAATAACAATATCCATTTTTTGCTTCTTCACTTTCTTGTTTTTGTAACAAAAAAAGAGCTTTTCCTGAACTACCTTTTTCCGTAGAATAATTCATCTCCTTATATGTTGACATCTCAAGTAATTTGCCATCTTCAATCAAAAAATATTTATCATTATCAACTTTTATAACTTCAGAAATACTTTTATTTTTTTCAAGTCTACGTTGTGAAATTCCGACAAGTATAGATGCTGCTTCATTTCCATAAATAATTTTCATATTTTTGTTCAAAACAAAAATGGCATCCAAGATATTATCTAGTAATAAATATTCCACTATTTAATTTTCCCTCCATAATTAATATATTTTCGGTTTAAGGAGAATAAACCTTTAAAATTAGAATCATAAAATAGATTCAAAATACATATGTTTTTTAGTCCGCTATTCATAAACTTTTAATTTTCCCAATTTACTTTTCTTCCCATAAAAACCAAATTTATCAACGCCAATAACAAACCAATCATAACTTCCAACCACTGGTTTTTCCCAAACATAAAAAGTAGTCAAAATAACTTCCTTAAATACCTGCTTATTATTCAATGTCATAACTAATATATATTTTACTGCCCCCTCGACCGGCTCCCACTCAATTGAAAAAACTTCCTCAATGGCACCAATTGCTTGATTTTTTTTCAATTTATATTTTTTAATTTTATGACTGATCGTCTTATTAATTAAACGTGGCCTATCTAGCTTTGGCGCTTTAATTTCTATGGATCTTACTTCTCCAGAATTTATTAGAAGTGAATTATCTAACCTTGAATCTACTTTCCAAAAATATTTACCAGGCCTTTTAAATGTATATTTATAAGCAGATTTTTTTAACCTTATATTTAAAATAATTGATTTTTTCCTAAATGTTTTTGTCTTTGAGATATATAATCTGTAATATTTAGTATTTATCTTTTTTTCCCATTTAAATTCTTGAATTGCTAAATATTTTTTCATTACAATTTGTTTTTCATTTTCTGGTCTTAATAATTCAGGAGGCAAATCATCAATAACTTTAATTTCAGATACATTACTCCATGCTGGATTTGGTCTTTTTTTAAATTTTGTTCTCACTCTCCAAAAATATGATCCGCTTACTAAATTTTCAAGTAGGTAATGATCGACTTCAACAACTTCGTCAAAAATTAAATTTTTAAAATATTTATCTGAAGATATTTGAAGATCATACTCGTTGGGAGCAATTCCTATTGACCATTTAAATTCTACTGAATGCCTGTTTTCTTTTTGCTTTGAAAAGTAATAGTTAAATTTTAAAGGAGGATAAACTATTTCAGGACGATTTAAAAGTATAACTTCAAACCTCTGTTCCTCTAATTTCAAAATATCCATACCAACTTTTGTATGTAACTTCCATCTATATTCACCAGGTGACAAATTAACTTCTTCGAAATAGTTCCCATCAGTTTTATTTAAATACTTACTATCTTTTCCTTGCGATCTATCAATCTTAAATATTTTATTTGCACCATGAATTTCCAGATTGTAATTTTCAATTAAATCACTTGAATACCATTTGAATTCAACTTTTCGTTTGAAAACATTACCATCTTCGGCCAACCATAGTTCCTCTTCCATTGCAGGTTTTTTTATCTCTATCAATGCTTTTTTAATTGCAAATTTTGATATATTACTCCATTTTTTATTTCTGACTCTTCCCCTTGTAACTTTAACTCTCCAAAAATAATTACCAGGTTTTAAATCAAAAACAGTTGCCTTTGAATTTATAATATAATCATGGAAAATTATCTTAGAAAAACTTTCTGAATCAGAGATTTGGACTTGATACTCACTTATAAATTTATTTAAATCCAACAGGGACATCATCCTTCATCTCAAATTCTTTTATCACCTTGGCGGGAATACCTCCTACAAGTGTGTTTGGTGGAACATCTTTAGAAACAACAGCACCAGAAGCAACAATTGCACCTTCACCTAT